>JALOPT010000012.1 GCA_025453715.1 Methanoregulaceae archaeon
CCTTATAATGTTCGCAGGGATCCAAAAATGGTGTTTATCTCCCTTCAATAAATCCAGTTTTTTGGTGTATCCAGTTTTTTTGATTTGCAGATTACTTAGAAATGCCTGCACCTGAATAGGCATTATAAAAGTACTCAACTGGTGAGTCTTTCGTAATGGTCAGGGTGTATATTCCATTCTCCAGATTGATCTCTCTCCTTTTTATCCCGGGGTCTCCGAACATCATTCCCACTTGGGCTTTATGCAATACAAAAAGATCTTCCGGCAGAATGATTTCATCAACCAGTAGTGTTTTACTGATATTTTTTTCATTCCATGGATACATCCTATACTCCTGGTCTTCATATTCGAAATAAAACTGGGATTGATTATTCTTTACCGCTATTACCCAGTTTTTTGCGTTTCCCGAAGTGTCAATGTCCTCACCGTGAATATAGTGAATAGTGTAGTTACCTGCCCGTGCCATTCTTCCGAAATCATCTGACCTAAGTGCCATAATGGCCTCTTCGAGACTAATCCGATCCCGGTACTCGTTATCTGAATTATTAAGCAGTGTAAACTGTGGTTTATCTGATGACTGCCCCAGAATCAACCCGTATGCAAAAAAAATACCAACCATGATTCCCAGAAATACAAGGATAACAACGATAATCATGAAATTAGGAGCCAGTCTGGATTTCATAACAATATAGCCTCTATGGGCGATGCATTACCATAATGCTAACGATCATAAGACCGAGCCAGTTATAACACACGGAAAAACAATTATCTTTATGCCCTCCAACCCCAACGAAACCCCCCCTCTAACCCGCGAGCTTACCGTTCCCGAATTCCCGCTTGTCAAAGAAGTGTGGTACCATTACCACCAGCAGGAGCCCAACCCCGCTGAAGACCGCATATTCGGCACCTTTATTGACGGAAAACTGGCCGCTGTTGCAAGGTGCCGGCTTCACCCGGACGGTCACGAAGTCGACGGGGTCTTCACCCTTGATGAATTCCGTGGGCGAGGCCTCGCCCGGCTCGTAGTACAGGCCCTTATCGATGCGTGCGGGCACGATGTGCTGTACATGCACTCGACACTGCAGCTCATCAGTTTCTACAAAACATTCGGGTTTGTCCCCATCCCCGAGGACCAGCTCCCGAAAATGATAAGGGACCGGTTCCTCTTCTGCTTCGGTGAAATGGCCGGATGTAATGTCTGCCCGATGCGGAGGGAAGCTGGTGGGTGAATGGTATTAGTGCGGCATCTTAATTCCAGTCGGTATTGGGCGGGGTCATGCAGTGATTGAAATCAAGATAATAACATCTGTGCCGGATAAGGGAAGATCCCAATAAAAATCCTTTTTGCAAAAGAATTATCGCTCCTCGTGTAGCACTGTACATTACCATGGCCCGGATGTGTTTACCCTGCTCGTAAAATTTGAAATTTATTCTGATGGCAAATACTGGTGCGGCCGGGGCATCGGCGTCGATATTTTCACCCAGGGGAAAACTCTCGATGATCTGATGGTAAATATCCGAGAAGCAGTCGAGCTCCACTTTGAAGAAGAACTGGGAAAAGGGGAGAGTATCCGGATCCTCTCAATATCTGAGACCGAGGTAGGAACTGTTGCCCGGGCTTCCGGTTGTTAGTGGAAAAGACCTAATCAAAGTCTTTTCAAGACTTGGTTATCATGTTGTTCGGCAGCGGGGCAGCCATGCCCAACTCAAATGTATCACACCTGCCGGAGAACATACAATAACCATTCCCCTTCATGATGAGATCGCGCCCGGTACATTGAACGATATACTTTCGAAAGTTGCGATCTGGAAAGGAATATCCAAAGATGAATTGATCCGGATGCTTTAGTAGCAGATAAATCAATGAAACAAAGATTACCTCATGGAACGGGTCCTCTTTAGTTTCGGTGAAATGACCGGGTGCAAACGATCTGCCCGATGCAACCCCTGATATGAATGGATGTTATATATTCTGAAGAAATTGAGTTGTTGCTATGAGCCCTAACTTTTTATCTCCTTTATCAAGCCAAAATGGAAGAAAGCCCCTCTATTACCGGTTACTAATCCTGCTCATGTTCATAGCCGTCCTGACCAGTACGATCCTCGTTTCCGGCTGTTCCGCACCGGCAAAGGATCCTGTTATCGGCACATGGACCTGGTCGGACGAAAAAGGGTACTTAGAGAGCTATACATTCAACCCGGACCATACATTTTCCGCACAGGCACTCGGTTCGGAATTTAACGGTACATGGGAGATGGTCTCATCCGGTCATTACCAGGTGACCTATCATAACCTCAATGACCCGTTACAGAATGAGACGCTTAATGAAAAGGTCCTCTACGATAGCAAAACAGACGAGATTTATTTCCCCGGGCATCAGAGGGTGGTTTGAAGGGATGTGTGGATAACAATAAGGGTGAAACTCCCATCGAGGCCTTTCTGTATCCCATCCAATCTCACCTTTCAAGTCCTTTGAAGGAAATAATTCACTATGGTACATTTCCCCGCCACAATACCCTCATTTTCTGATGCTGTCAGGTTTCATGGTCATACCTGCCCTGGCCTCGCGCTCGGCTACCGGGCAGCCCTTATCGCCCTTGAAGAGCTCAGGAGCGACCCGTCACATGACGAGGAACTGGTAGCAATCGTAGAGAACGACGCCTGCGGGATCGACGCCCTCCAGGTCGTTACCGGATGTACTGCGGGAAAGGGGAACCTCCTCTTCCTTGACTATGGAAAACATGTCTATACCATTATCAACAGGCGGAACGGGAAGGCGGTCAGGGTAGCTACCAGGCCCACCTTCTCAACGGCAGCTATCGACCCTGCATTTGGGGATCTTAGGGCGAAGGTCATGTCGGGAGACGCGACGGATGAAGAACACGAACAGTTTGAGAAACATCGCGATGCCGTTTGTCATGCAATTCTGACAATCCCCTACCAGGATATATTTTCAGTCCGGCGTGTTGATTCACAGGTCCCGGTCCCGGCAAAAATATACAAGTCGGTACCTTGTGACCGCTGTGGGGAGATGGTCTCGGAACACCGCGTAGTAATCTCCGGTGGAAAATCGCTCTGCATCCCGTGTTCTGAAAGAAAAGAGTAATTTTTTTCGGGATCCATCATGAAATCGGATCCCCTTCAGTCTCTCTACAAATCATTCTTCAAACCAGACTATTCCCTGTAAGATCAGGTAGAATTGTAAGAAATCAGGGATTCCCACGATAAATTCCGGTTTAACAGAATAACGGTAAAACCCGGGTCAGAACTCAAGCATGTCCATCGCGATGAGAGGGTCCTCGCACATACCCGGGCGGGCCTTCAGTAACCTCATCACCTTTCTTAACCGGGCTTTCAACCGGCTGTTCTCTGCTTCAAGCCTCTTCATACGCTGGTACATCGGCTCCCTGCCCCCAGCACCACAGAGGCTTGCGACGTACTGCTTGAGAAGGCGGTCTGCGGTGTTATGCCGTCGTGGGATCCACTGGATCTCGATGGTCAGTTCCTTTCCGTGGATGAGGTCCTGTATCTCGACCGACTTTTTAACAAATGCCGGTGATTTTGACCTCCCTTCACCGGTCAGGTGCCAGACCACCGTCTGACTGTCGGTACGTATCCGGGCGTGTGACCGTGGAGGCAGGTTTTCAAGCGCGAGGATGACCGCGTTAAACTCTGCCTCGTTATTCGAGATCCCTTTCTCGTACATAAAATAGACCTCATCGTCGGGGAATAGGGCCACGCTATGGCCATCCCCGCTCCCGTCAACGGTAATGTCCATGCGCCCATGCACCTGCGTATCATCATGTAACGGCACTCCCTGGAACCTGCGTTTCAGGGGAAAACAGGGGTGAACAAGGGTGGTTCCATCTGAAAAAAGAGAGAGTATGGGGGGAGAGGGGTTCCCGTCAGGGAATTGAACCAGTGGGACATGTTCCCGTGGCAGCAGGTGGTTTCCTCCGCTTAACCTTGATAGATGGATATATTCCCCATATATTTAATTATTTTCTAAAAGTGCCAGCGTTACCGTCCCATTTTTGCAATATGGTGGTTGGACACAGGCCTTGCGAGAAATTAACCGAAAAACGTGGAATTCTGAATTAGCTTCATGTATCAACGTTTTAAAAAAAAGGAGATGATTATTGTTCAATTCTAACCCGGGATTCTTGAATATTCACTATGAACACCAGTCAACGCACGATCTTCGTAATAGGGATCTCAAGGATATCTTCTGCGCCTGATGCCTTGAGCTTCGGTATGAGGGTGTTCACGAGATTTTTATGGACAACCGTCTCAATACTGAAAAAGTCAATACCATGGAGCCTGGAGACCGTTGGTTTCTTCAGTGCCGGCAGGGTGGAGACGACCGTTTCGAGCATTGCCGCAGGGACGTTCATCGTTAACAGCACCTTGTTACGGGCCTCGATCACGCCCATCAGGAGCGTCACGATCTCTTCCATCTCCCTCCGTTTGACAGGGTCGTTGAAGATCTCCCTGTTCGCGATGATGACCGTATACGATTCCATGATCTGGCCGATAATCTTAAGACCGTTCTTACGGAGCGTTGTCCCGGTTTCAGTCAGGTCGACCACCACGTCCATCAGGTCAGGGACCTTTGCCTCGCTGGCACCATAGGATGGGAACAGGCGCACAGGTATACCAAGACGACCAAAGAACTCCCGGGTCATCTCGGGGTACTCGGTTGTTACCCTGCTGTCCGGGCGGATCTCGTTCACGGTTGAGACAGGCTCATCCCTGTGGACAGCGACCACGATCTTTACATTACCCTGCCCGGTCTTGCTGTAATTGAGTTTTGCAATTTCCTTGACTTTTGCACCCGATTCACAGACCCAGTCAAGGCCCGAAATCCCCATGTCGAAATATCCCATCTCGATGTAGGTCGGAATTTCCTGTGGCCTGAGGATCTTGACCTTTCCTATCCGCTCGTCATTAATCTGCGGGTTATAATCGCGGTCCGTCCTCCGGACCTCGAGATCAGCCTCCTTAAAGAGCTGGAGGGTCTGTTCCTCAAGGCTCCCTTTTGGGAGTGCAATATTGATCATAGGAAATAGAAATAGCAGGGAATGGATTAAACCCTGACGGTTCAGTTAAGCAGGTGGACAAGGAGCCCCGAGAGGAGTTTCGGTTCGAACCATGTCGATTTCGGGGGCATAATGCACCCTGCATCGGCAATGGCAAGCACGGTATCCACGTCCACCGGCTGCATGGAGAAGGCTGCCATAAACTCCCCGCGGTCAACCAGTGCTTCGAGGTCCCCGACAGGCCTCGCACCACCAAGGTACTGGAGCCGCATGTCCCCCCGCGGGTCGGTGATCCCGAGGAGTTTTTCAAGTACCAGTTTCTGGAGGACTGATACGTCCAGGGACTCGATCGGCCCTGCGCCCTCCTCGTATGGGAGTGAGCACTCGTACCAGATACCGTTCAGGTACATGTGGAAGACATGGTGCGGGGTGAAGTAGAGGTCTCTCGCCAGGACCTGGTATGCAGAGGGGTCAACCCCGGCTATCGAGGTCACCTGGAAGGTCTGGCTGATCTTACCCAGCAGTGTTTCCGGCGGGACCTTTTTCTGTTGCGTGACAAGCCGGCTGTACCCGTGGATCGTGACCCGCCGGTGCGAGAACAGTACACCTATGAAATGTCCCGCTTCTTCTCCCTTGTCGCCGTTCGCCCGTCTTTTTTCCGCGACATTTACGGCGGACTTTGCACGGTGATGGCCATCGGCAATATATGCATTGACCCCCCTGAACATTTCCTGTATCCGGGAATATGCTGTATCATCGGTCACCCGGAAGATCTCATGAAGCGCCCCGAGTTCGCTCGTTACCGATGTAACCGGCTTCTGCCCGTTTGTTACAAGCGACTCGATATATGTGTAGATTTCACCCGGGTCATTGTACAGGAGGACAACAGGCCCCGTGTGGGCGTTGACCGTTTCGATATGCCGGGTCCTGTCCTCCTCCTTGTCATAGCGTGTTGCCTCGTGTCGCCTGATCTGGTTTGACAGGTAATCATCCACGTCGAGGCAGCAGGCAAGGCCCAGGTAACATGAGTCCCCCTCCGTTACCCGGTAGAGATAGAGGGCCGGACTTTCGTCCTGCACCATCTGCCCTTCCCGGATCATGTTCTGGAAGTTTTCCCTTGCCAGTTCGTACACCTGCGGGTCATAGGGAGAACCATCCGGCAGCAGTGCATCTGAACGGCTGACCCGGAGGAAGCTCTCGTGATTTTTTCTGATACACTCTCGCGCCTCTTCTGCACTGACGACATCATAGGGTACGGCGGCTATCCCCTGTGCATGTGCTGGTGCAGGACGCACCGCGGAAAAACGAAAGATCCTTACCATGGAAACCGGCACTCGCGTTCTCATATAATTGCGCCCTGATTCTATATGATAGATATTATAGCAGTGACAAACGGTGATCGGGAGCAATGGCTGACGACCATGTACAGATCCGGAGGGCACGGTTCACCGATGTCGATGCAATCGCAGCAATAGAGGCGGAATCGTTCCCTGATCCATGGGGTGGTGATATTTTCTCGGAGTCCGTTTCATGTTTTCCGAGCACGTTTTTTGTCGCATCTTCAGGAAACCAGTTGGCCGGGTTCGTTGTCGGTGGACTCGAGGATACTGGTGACGAGGTGTATGGCCATATCTGTAACATCGCGGTATCGAAGGCGTTCCGGAATGCAGGCATCGGGAGACAACTCGTAAGGCGTATTGAGCACCAGTTTGCGCTTGAATCTGCATCAGGCGTCCAGCTTGAAGTCCGTGTCTCGAATATGAAAGCCCAGCAGTTTTACCAGAAGCTCGGGTACCAGGACGTGTTCCGGATCGTGCAGTATTACGCAAACGGAGAGGACGCGCTCGTCATGATGAAGTGGTTCAGGTTTTAAAAAAAAGATTACGTTTTAAGGGCCTCTGCAAGCCGCTTATTCACAATGTCCCAGTTCACGATATTCCAGAAGTTTTCGACGTATTTCGCCCGGTCATTCTTATAATCCACATAGTACGCATGCTCCCAGACATCGAGCACCATGATGATCCGGAACGGGTAGGTATTGACCCCGTGCTTTTCCACCTGCATGATCAGCGGGCGCATCGTAGTAAGGCAGATCGTAAGTGCTGCCCAGCCGGATCCCTCTGTGCTGTTTGCGGCCTGGGTAAACTCTTTTTTGAACCGCTCGAATGATCCGAATTCTGCTGTGATCATCTCTCCAGCTTTTCCGGCAGGTATACCGCCGCCACCCTTTCCGGCAGGTGCCATGTTCTCCCAGAACAGCGTGTGCATCCTGTTCCCGCCGAGATGGAACGCGAGTTCCTTTAAGGTCGCCTTGATATCGAGGTCAAGATTTGCCGATCTTGCGTTGTCGAGTTTTTCAAGGACTGCATTCGCGCCATTGACGTAGGCCTGGTGGTGCTTACTGTGGTGCAGCCTGAGCTGTTCCTCGGATATGGCGGGTGCAAGGCCTGCGTAGTCATAGGGCAGTGCAGGAAGGGAATAGCGTTTAGGTTCGGTCATAGTGTGGAAGTGGTCGTGTAGTGATATAATTGTTGGGGGTGCGGTAGATTAGTAAGAAGTCTGCAAAATAGTGAGGGATCTCTTCTGATAACTTCAGGGCTCACCCGCGCCCGAGCTGCTGGTGGGCACGGGCGAGGTGCTGGGCACCCAGTGCACCGAGCAGCGATAACTCCCCGGCAAGGACACCCGATGCCACGATCTCGGCAAACTTTCGTGCATGTGAACCAGGGGGGTCCCCGCCGCCGGAAACGCCAAGGAGCGAGAGGCATTCTGCCTGGGTGGCGATGCCGGTACCCCCACCAACCGTCCCTACGTTGAGCGAGGGCAGGGTCACGGCAACATAGATCCCACCCTCTGCGGGGTCAACGGTGGTAATACAACTGCTACCCTCAACGACATGGGCAGGGTCCTGGCCGCAGGCGATGAACATGGCCGCAATCACGTTTGCCGCGTGGGCGTTGAACCCGAGCGAGCCGGCGCGGGCTGAACCGACGAGGTTCTTCCGGAGGTTCACTTCGGCAAGTGTTGCAGCATCTGTCTTTAACACCTCGGTAATTAGCCCGTCCGGGAGAAACACTCCCGCAACCACGCTTTTACCCCGGCCACGGACCAGGTTAATTGCGGCCGGCTTTTTATCAGTGCACATATTCCCCGAGAGTGCAATCAGCCTGGCGCCCGTTGAATCACCAATGAGGTCTGCCACTTTTGCGCTTGCAATCGTCACCATGTTCATACCCATCGCGTCCTTGGTATCAAACTCCAGCCGGACATATACGCTGGTGCCTGTCACCGAGGTCGTGACATCAAGGAACTTCCCATGCGAGGTCGTGCTCTCTGCTACGTTACGGATCTCCTCGCGGTGGGAGGAGACCCAGTCTGCTATCTCCTTTGCATGGGCAATACCCCGTGCCGCGAATACTGGTGCGCGGGTCATTCCATCCCTTAGGATCCTGACTTCTGCACCACCCGCCCTGCTGATTGCCCCGCAACCCCGGTTAACAGATGCGACGAGCGCCCCCTCAGTCGTCGCGAGAGGGAGAAAAAAATCCCCGTCCGCATATTCCCCGTGAACGGGTAGCGGGCCGGCAACACCCACCGGCACCTGCACCGCCCCAACCATATTTTCGCAGTTTTTCCTGACAACAGCATCGATCCCGATGGTATAAGACCCGAGGTTCCGGAGTTCAGCACCCGTTACCTGCTCGATATACGTTCTCCTGACACGTACTGCTTCGGGCGGAGGAAGTTCCTTTTCAAGAGCATATAATTTAAGAGACCCGGACTTAAGTCTCTCAAGGTAGTCCTGCATGAGATAATGTTTTGTCCGCGGGGTAAATGATTTAATGGTGGAGTGTACCTGGTGAACGTCGAACAGTGGGCAGTACGGGTGCCGAAAAAA
This sequence comes from Methanoregulaceae archaeon, assembly GCA_025453715.1. GTDB lineage: Archaea > Halobacteriota > Methanomicrobia > Methanomicrobiales > Methanospirillaceae > CAIKOD01. The sequence goes on from JALOPT010000012.1 coordinate 8,939, forward strand.
AACGGGGAACAACGCAGGCAGCAGCTTATAGCAAACGGGCTTCTGGACACCGCTCTGAAACCATTCACCGAAGGTGAAGATATTCTGTTCCCGGTGACTGGTGGCATCGATGGAGGGTTGCGGGCTTCGTTTGAGGCCCATGAAAAACGACTGGCAACGACTGTACGCCATGAGCTGATCGGTGGTATCGCGGTACTCCAGGAACGAGACTATGCGGCTGCCGGGTCCCTTATGGGTTCACGGCCCGGTATCCACACGGTACTCGCCACAACCAGTGATGTCCAGGGGGAGTACCGCACACGGGAATTTGAAGTACTGGCCGGAGTTCCGACAACACGGACACAGATCATTGAGTACGGGCACCGTTTTACCGTTGACCTTTCGGAGGCCTACTTTTCCCCGCGACTAGCCACAGAGCGCCAGCGGGTTCTCCACCAGATGGCGGAAGGTGAGACGGTGCTTGATATGTTTGCCGGGGTCGGCCCGTTTGCCATTACGATGAGTAAATCAGCCTGCCTCGTGATATCTTCTGATATTAATCCCGCGGCAGTAATCATGATGAAAGAAAACTGCCTCGATAACCGCTGTACCAATGTCATGCCCGTACTGGCAGACTCGGGACGGCTTTCAAAGATCCTACCCTGGAAATTCGACCGCGTGGTGATGAACCTCCCTCTCCTTGCTCATCAGTTCCTTGAGGAAGCATTCCTGTTATGCAGGCCGGGTGGGACCATTCATTGTTACGCGCTCGTATCATCCGATGGGGAGTACCTTGAAAAAATCCGCTCGTTTCAGCCATCGGGAGTCCGGGAACACGTGGTGAGATCGTATTCGCCGGGAAAATGGCATACCGTGTACGATATCACAGCGGGAAAATAAGTGAAATTGGGAGGTCTTACTCATCCGGCACATACTTCGTGCCGTAGTAAATGACCCCGCTTGCGCCGTCTGCTGCGATGCGGCGGAACGTTCCCTTCACGCGCATCCCGATTTTCACATCTTCGGGAGGGCAGACGATCTGGGCAGTAATCCGGGGCCCTTCATCGAGCTGGACGATTGCCAGGGCATAGGGTGTGAGGTCTTCAAACTGGTCACTTGCCGTCCTGATGATCGTGTGAGTGACCACCACCCCTGTTCCTTTGAACTTGTACTCGACGACGTCACCGCTGCGGCGGCAGTCGGGACAGAACGAACGTGGCGGGAAGAAATGTCTCCCGCAGGTCTTACAGACCGTCCCTATCAGGTTATACCGCTGTGGGATCTTTCTCCAGAACCGTGCTACTGACATGAAGGTTACACCCCCAGGATATGCACGGCAACCGTCGCACCGGTACCACCGACATTATGGGTCATTCCAATTTTTGCACCATCGATCTGGCGGCCTTTTGCTTCGCCACGGAGCTGGGTCACAATTTCGTAGACCTGCTTGATACCTGTAGCCCCAACCGGGTGCCCGCAGGCCTTGAGACCCCCGCTGGTATTGACCGGCAGGTCCCCGTTCAATGCCGTTACACCATCGGCGGTCAGCTTTCCTGCCTCTCCCTTTTTACAGAAACCGAGGTCCTCGATTGCACAGATCTCGGCAATAGTAAAGCAGTCGTGAACCTCCACGAGGTCTATCTCTTTCGGGGTAATCCTGGCGGTTTTAAACGCACGTTGTCCTGCTGCCACCGTTGCATCCAGCGTCGAAATATCTCTCCTGTCATGAAGGGTGATGGTGTCGCTTGCCTGTTCACTCGCGAGTACCCGTATTGGCGTGTCGGTGAACTCACGGGCACGGTCAAGGGGTGCCACGATTACTGCAGCTGCCCCGTCAGTGATTGGAGAGCAGTCAAAGAGTCGCAACGGGTCGGCGACAAGTGATGACCTGAGCACGGTGTCGATCGTAATCTCCTGCTGGAACTGGGCAATTGGATTCCTGGCGCCATTATAGTGGTTTTTCACCGCGACCTGCGCCAGCTGCTCCCGTGTCAGCGGATAGCGGCTCATGTAGTCAGTCGCGATCATCGCGTACAGGCCGGGAAATGTCGCTCCGACAAACCCTTCCCATTCACGGTCTGCTGCACCGGCAAGGGCATCCACGCTCGCACCGGTACCGACATCGGTCATCTTCTCGACCCCCGCCGCAACAACGATATCTTCCATCCCGCTGGCGACCGCGATCACGGCCTGGCGGAACGAAAGCCCGCCTGATGCACAGGCTGCTTCCACCCGTGTCGACGGGATATGCCTTGTTGAAAGGCCGGAGTAATCTGCGATCAGTGCGCCGATATGTTCCTGTTCGATAAACCGGCCGGCACTCATATTTCCGACGTACATGGCATCGATATCCTCGCCAGACAGGTTTGCATCATCAAGTGCGAGGGAGCCGGCCTCGACAAAGAGGTCGCGGAATGAACATCCCCATTTCTCTCCAAAGGGAGTACAACTGATCCCGATAACTGCTACTTCTCTCATTCCTGCATCACGATTTTCCCTTTGTGTTTCGCATACTGGGCGTACTGGACATAGACCGGGTTTTTCAGAAGGTGTTCCACCGTCGGGGCGGAAGTCCGGCAAAAGTCCTTCGATTCGATGATATCGGTGACCGAGATATCAAAAGCATCGCTTCCTGCACCGGAACCGAAAGAGCAGACGAATATCCTGTCCCCTGCCTTTGCGATATCAAGGGTGGCTGCCAGCCCGATCATGCTGGAGCCACTGTAGGTGTTCCCAAGTCTTGGGACTACAAGCCCCGGCTTGATCTGGTCATGCGAGAACCCGAGTGTTTTTGCGACTTTCTGCGGGAACTTCGCATTCGGCTGGTGAAAGACTGCATAATCATAATCCTTTGCCGATTTACCGAGCTCTTCAAGCATGAGACGGCTTGCACCCTCGACATGTTTGAAATAACCCGGGTCTCCGGTGAAACGGCCCCCGTGCCGGGGGTAGTCCTGCCCCTCCCGCCGCCAGAAATCCGGGGTGTCGGTAGTAAACGAGCACGTGTGATTGATCCGGGCAATGGGGTCCTGCCGTCCGATAAGGAATGCGGCACCCCCTGCTGCCGCGGTGTACTCGAGCGCATCGCTTGGAGCGCCCTGCGCAACATCGGAGCCGATCGCAAAGCCGTATTCTATCATGTTACTCTTTGCCAGGCCCATGCAGGTCTGGATACCGGCCGTTCCGGCTTTACACGCAAACTCGTAATCGGCCGCCATCATCCTCGGCGTTGCCCCGATTGCCTCCCCCACCGTGCATGCAGTCGGTTTGACTGCATAAGGATGTGATTCGCTCCCTACATAGACTGCCCCGATTTTCTCCGGGTCAATATTCCGCCGTAACAGCGAATTCCTTGCAGCTTCCACCGCGATTGTTGCCGTATCCTCATCGAGGTCGGGCACCGATTTCTCAAAAACTCCGAGGCCGCCAGTAATGTCACTGGCATTTGCGCCCCATACTTTCGCGATTTCTTCAACCTTAATGCGGTATCGCGGTATGTATACACCGTAGGTGATAATTCCTACCATTTTTCTTCCCTCAATGCGCTTACGATTTTATCAATGCTCATTTCTGTACAGAGTACCGTGATCCGGTCCTTTTCTGCCATCTTCGACACCAGCGGGTGGACTTCCGATGCTTCGATCCCCTGCAGCACCACGCATCTCGGTTTGAACGGCGTCACCCTTATCGCGACCATCGGGGATTTCCCGGTGGAAACGTTGGTGAATATCAGCGCACGTTCAGTACTCCAGCCATAGATACGGTTGAACTCGTTGGAGGAGAGGTTCAGGATCGCGTTTAAGCTGTTAACGACCGTGTATCCGAAGATCGTCTGGTCCATTGACCCGCAAATTGGTGTGCAGGCGATTGCGCTGGAAAGCAACCCGAGCGGGACGGGGTTGGCATAGTCGTGCATGTCATAGATGACATCCTCGTCAAAGTCGCTGTACAGCATCTTTGCAAATTTCTGAATGTTTTTTCCGCCATTCGCCTCATCAATCGAGAGAATTGTGTCGACAATTTTTCCGACAACGGCAGTTCCGGGGCTCTTTCTCCGGCCACTCTCGTAGTCGCTGATGACCGAAGGCGAAACCTCCAGGTGGTCGGAGAGGACACCCTGGGGAATGTCAAAACTCATTCTCCACTTCTTCAGGGCCTTCCCCGGAGAGTCCGAGAGCGTGATCTCACCGGCCATTTTTTCGGCCAGCTGATTCCGCAGTCCGGATTTCATGGTCAAGTACGTAAAACTCAAAAGATATTATAATTAACGAATGTGACTTCGACATTTCACGAATTACATTTTCAAGAAAATATTGAAAAAACCGGCTGTATATATCTACATAAACACATTTTTTGAGTAAACGTAAAAAAATTCCATAACAATATGAGGAGACTAGGGCAGGTTTGATGAAATATGGCAACTCCCAATTATCGAAAAAAATTAAGTGAATTTAAAGGAAGAAATGATTGCATCCACAGTTTCTTTCTGGGTATCCCAATTACCTGTATCTGTATCTTTTTGTGATACAATTATCCAGTACCCAGTCCCGTTTCTGACCGAATAGATGATTTCACGTACTGATAATTTCGACGAATCCCTCGGCAAATATTCATCAGTAACAGCACTTAAACCTCCAAGAGTAGTATTATCAGTTTTAATAAGCGTCCCTGTAGTTACTCCACTCAAGATCATCATCATCTTCATAAGTGATTCAAATCCGGCTGCAGTTTTTTCAGGAGTACGGTATGAATTCACTGATATTGAAACATTATTTGCCAAAGAAGGAGAAAAGATAACTCCAGGTTGAACAAATCCATTTTTTTCTACAGCAACTTCTTTAAACTCCCAATTTTCGGGATAATTTATTGAAAAACCCATTGATGAATTGGTATAATGTCGAGGCAGGTTGTTTTGTTGTGTGCAGCCAATAACGAGGAGAAAGCCTAACAATAAAACGATTAAAATAATAACTTTTTTCATACTTTTCTATTAAAAATTTATCTTATATCAATAATTAACAATTGAATTGAAACAAATCTAAACTTAACCCGAATTTAACCGTCTGCATGTATAATGCAGGTTTTACAGAAGGGAATGATCAATTGCCAACGCATTACAATGCAGAGGATGGTCGGTTGTGCAGGCATTTATAAACGTGTTTAAGGTGGTAATATGGAGTTTATTGCTCTATTGAAATCCGATTTAAAGCTCTTTGCACAATGTTTTTTTACCCCTTCTCCCCTTTGAGGACTCCTTTTGGAGTAAAAATAACAACAAGATAGATTACCGGTATTTCAAGGGTTGCGGAAGCCCTGCCTCAAAAGTATAAGAGTAAGATACATTGTATTCAAATTCAGAAAAATCCGAAAAAACCTCTGATCTCCATAGTACGGATTGTATCCTATGACATTTTCACTATATGCTAACTCATAAATAATATGCATCTCAATTTTGATAAGCATGATACCACCTGAAGACCTCCAGTGTCTCAAGGCAATAGCACTGCGGGGTGGTTGTAAAGGACCGGTCTTTGTTTCATCCCAGACGATGGGTGAGATGCTTGGGATAAGCCAGCAAACGGCATCCAGGCGGTTGAAAGGGCTGGAGACTCGTGGGTTCCTGACAAGGACGATCGTACCGGATGGCCAGCATGTAGCCCTTACCGGGACCGGGGAAGCAGAACTGCGGAAGGAATACCAGGAATATAACCGGATATTTTCCGAGCATAACAAGGGCTATGTCCTGAACGGTGCCGTGGTCAGTGGTATCGGGGAGGGCAAATATTACATGAGCCTCGTCCCCTACAAGGAGCAGTTCAAGACCCACCTTGGGTTCGAGCCGTATCCCGGCACCCTGAATATCCGCCTGTCCTCTTCGAGCATACCCGTGCGGAAGAAGATCGAGGCGCTTGAATGGATCCGTATCAAGGGCTTTTCAACTGACGGGAGGACCTTTGGTGATGCAAAGTGTCTCCCATGTCGTATCGGGACTATTAGCTGCGGTATTGTAATGCCGGGAAGGACTCACTACCCCGAGGATATCATTGAAGTCATCGCACCAGTTGCACTCCGCAGGAAACTTGGCGTCGAAGATACGGACACTGTTACCGTAGAGGTGGATTAGTGATTGATGAGGCGCTGGCCGCATTGCGTGACGGGAAGTTCATCCTTCTCTACGATTTTGATGACAGGGAAGGAGAAAGCCTGATTTGTACGGCTGTGCATCCGGTTGCAGCCATCCGTCTCGGACTGCCGTTCGCAAGTGACGCGCTCAGGGCGATTGCCGTTGCAGAACGTGAAGGGGATATCCCGTATGACCGGAAAAACCACTCCTCTTTCTCGCTCTGGGTTAACCACCGCGACACGTTCACGGGTATTACCGACCGTGACCGTGCGCTTACGGTCAATGCGATTGCCGAGCAGGTGAAACAGGCGTTGAACGGAGGAGGCCTGAGTTTCCACGAGGTCTTCCGCACCCCCGGTCACATGGCGCTCCTGCGGGCAGCAGAAGGGCTTCTCGACCGGCGTAAAGGACAGACCGAACTCTCGATTGCCATGGCAGAAATGGCGGGTATCACCCCGGCAATTACAATCTGCGAGATGCTGGATGATGAATCAGGCAATGCGCTTTCAAAGGCAGACGCAAAGCTCTACGCAATGAAACACGGACTAGAATTTGTCGAAGGTCCCGAAGTGATGGAGCGTTGGGAAGCAGAAAAAAGATCCCAATAACCCAAAAAATCCTCTTTATTCATACTATCAAGGCTTTCAGAAGTCCTTGTTATCACGTTCCTTAAAGAATAAATAACCGGAAATCCGGGTTTTAAGACTACTTTTCCGGCAGCCTTTTTACAAGCCCGTTTACCCCGGTGATTCCTGAAACATGACTGCAATATTGATTATACCGTATGATGTGTGATCCGGTCCATTCATTTAGGATTCACAAAGATCAAATGTCCCCGGCACTAACGGTATAGCATGCAAGATGTCACCCGGGCGCTCCATAACCTTGGATACCCGGCGTTCCGCCCGTTCCAGGAGGAGATTGTACGGGACGTTCTTGAACGGCGGGACGTATTAGGCCTTTTCGCCACGGGTGCCGGAAAATCCCTCTGCTACCAGCTTCCTGCCGTATTACTTGACGGTGTGACGGTTGTTGTTTCACCACTTATCTCACTGATGAAGGAGCAGGTAGGCACATTGCAGCAGAAGGGGATCGCTGCCGCCTCGCTCAACAGCACCCAGACGTACCGGGAGACAAAAGAGATATCAGATGCGATTATTTCAGGAAATATCAGGATCCTGTTTGTATCCCCGGAAAAAGTTGCAACAAAATCTTTTTTTTCCCTGATGCAGAAGGCACGGATCAGTTTTTTTGCTATCGACGAGGCCCACTGCATCTCCACGTGGGGCCACCAGTTCAGGCCTGAATACAGGAACCTCGCTGTCCTGAAAGAAAAATACCCCGGTACACCTATTATTGCCCTCACGGCCACTGCCGTACCCGAGGTACGAAGGGATATTATAAACCAGCTGCACCTCGTGAACCCAAAGGTCTACGTCGGCAGTTTTAACCGCCCGAACCTGTTTTACGAAGTAAGGGTGACCCCTCACATATACCGGTACATCACCACCTATATCTCATCGCGAAGGAATGTGACGGGTATTATTTACTGCCATACCAGGAAAGAAACGGAAAAACTTGCAAAGAATCTTCGGAATGACGGATTTTCAGCCGCGGCATACCATGCAGGCCTTTCCGATGCGACCCGCACCCGTGTCCAGAATGCGTTTAACAAAGGGACAACGAAGGTGATCTGTGCTACAGTGGCGTTTGGAATGGGCATTGACCGGCCGGACCTCCGGTTTGTTATTCATTACGGGATGCCAAAATGTATCGAATCGTATTACCAGGAGAGCGGACGGGCCGGGAGGGACGGGGGACCCGCGGACTGTATCCTGTTTTACAGGAAGTCCGACCGCCCCCGTTTATCCGCACTCATTACGAAAGATACATCCTCGTATGACCTCCGGAAAAATGCACTGGACAAACTTGATCAGATGGCCAGGTATTGCGAGACAACCGGTTGCCGGAGGGCAGCACTGCTCCGGTACTTCGAAGAGGACTACCGTGGTAAGGTGGAACACTGCTGCGATACCTGCAATCCATCAGAACACCCTGCCACTGAATCCCCGGGAGAGGAACGCCCTGTCCCGCGGCGGAGCAGGCGGCGTCCTGTCCGCCAGTCCGTTGAAGTAACGCCGGTTGCCCAGCTCATTGTGCAGTGTATCATTGACCTTGAAACCCCGTATCCTGCGTCCTATGTTGCCGGGGTACTGGCCGGGGCTGCGAATAAAAAAATCCTGGACAATGGCCATGACCGACTGAAGAGCTACCGGACAGCCAGGGGATGGACCGGGAAAAACCTCGCTGCCCTTATTCGTCACCTCGCAGATCAGGGAATACTCCGGGAAATTGACGGTACTCCGAAGAAGGTCACCCTGAACGAACGGAGCGGGGAGGTATTCCGGTCAGGGGCAAAGATACTCTATAAAATTCCCGTGCCTGAAACGGGATAATAAAAAAAGGTGATTAGCCAACAAAAGCCACACAATTTTTTTCTGACTCATAACCAATTTAAAAAATGTAGTTAGAATTGGAAAATAAGACGCTCTTGGGGGCATTGCCCCCGCCGCTGCGGCAGCCCCCAACTGGGATCGTTCCTGGACTGTTGAAATGTCTCAAAATGACAGGAATTACCTAAACCTGATACACTTCTTTCCTGATTTAGCGAACAATAATGTATTGCAGTGGTTAAAACTGATGAATCACCAAAAAAAAAGGATATTGTTCAGAATTTTAATTGTGACAATGCATGGTAGACCATCTTCCGGTATGCAACCGGGTCAATATGGTATTTTTCGATTGCATGCGCTGAATCGGGGCCCGGAGTTGGATTATCCAGGCGATCTAACGTGGCCTTTGCCGTGTCGAGGACCCAGCAGTCCCTGATCTCGCGGTCGACAATCGTGATGGACTCTGCCCTGACCGAAACGAGGACCGTGCCATCCGGGGTCTCGTATATCGTCGGTTTCCCAACAACTGCGACGAATGCAGGTGGTTCTATCCGGGCCATCTGCTGCATCGCCTCAGGCTGGTAACTTCCGGCAACAACGAAGAAGGTACCGGTCGGGTCAACAATCCGTGCCCGGTAAAACATGTTCTGTTCCCCCTGGCGTTTCTTTTCCGTCATTGATCCGACAAGGAATACCCTGTTACACCTCTCCCCGGTAGGCAGGAGGACATAGGAAGGACTCTTTTCATCAGTCCCGTCACGGAACTGCTCCCTGATCTCGCGGAGCTCACCAGCGAATACCCTCTTGGCCGGTTCACGTTCGAACATGGTCTCCCGTTTTGGAAAACCTCCGGCTGATGGCGTACTCATGAAACCTCGCCTCCCGTGCGGTTTAATAATTCAGCAAGCAGCATTGGATCGAAATGGATGCGCTCACAGGAATTGACGATCATTCGCCGGTCGATCTCTCTCCCCTCGCACTTCAGGTAGCGGCCCAGGATCTTTTCTCTCATGCGCAAAAATACCTCATCCATACCGAGCGGGTTGTTCTCTGCGAGTTCCTTCGATTCTTCAAGGGTCATACCCGTGAGTGACTCCACGACCTCACGTTGTACCAGCACCTCTTCCGTGCGGGCCCCGTTATCCAGCCAGCCCTTGATCCGGAGGTCGTAGTTAAATTTCGGTTGCATTTCATGGACCGGGCAGTAATTCTGCCGGGATAACACCCGGTTACACCCCTCGACCGTGCACCGTTTTATCAGCCCTGAACCTGGTGCAATATGCACCAGTGACCCCTGGAATGCAGCTGTACCTGAAGAAACGGCAATATCTCCTTCTTCAGCGACAATGTTCGCCGTATTCATGTTCAGGGAGTAACGTCCGTTAAACTCGTCAACCAGGGCGTAATAAATATTATACACGCTGCCCGGGGTAAGGCGTTCTTTTCCCTCTTCTTTCCAGGTGACAAATTTTACTGTCCCTGTCTCATCGCCAAGAAGCCCGGACTGGAGCATCCGGTCATGGGTTACGTCCCATTCCTGGATCATCTTAGCACGGACACTGGCGACACCCGCCGTCAGTTCGGCGATTGGCATCATAACGGGGATTAAAACCCCGTCATCTTCAAGTTCTTTCACGGTTGTTCCGGAATGAACTTTAAGGCTGAGAGCACCCTTGAATTCATCTACCACAGCGGACTCAAATCGGTACCATGAGTCCTTCCTGATCTCCGGGACTGATGCTTTCGACCAGATCACAAACCTGATTGCTCCTGAAGCGTCTGCGATGATCCCGGAATAGGCGATCGATGGTGAAGGTGAATGGCCAAGCGCGACGACCTTCCCCTCGATCGTGACCCATTCCTCCGGGCTGACCGAGTTGATCTGTTTCTTATCCACAGGACCGGCGCCACCACCAAGGGGGATGCCATAATCACGCGCAATATCATACAATACCGTCCGCTCGGCATCGGCCGGCTGGACCCCGAACTCCTCAATAAGGCGGCGCAGTTTCTGTTCAATCTTTGATTTATCTGCCGCATGTCCTTTTGACTCAATTTTTTGGGAGATTCTGTCAACAATCTGGGAAATATCCATTTTACATCTCCAGTTACATGTTCACCCGGAATGGCATATTAATGGTGGTCGGATGCGCAGGGTGAAACTAATCCGTCTAACCATCGTGAAGGTTACCCGGTTACCAAGTACAGGTTTAAGTACCGGAATAGTGAATAGTACCCCATGACAATAACAGCAGATAGCACCATCTATGATCTTCTAAAAGCCAAACCAGAATCATCCGAGGTTTTATTTAAGTTTGGAATGGGGTGCGTGGGATGTGCGATAGCCCGCGGGGAAACGATCCGTGAAGCAGCCGAGGCCCATGGTGTCCCGCTGGACGAGCTCGTCGCAGCACTCGGGATATCAGCATAAACCCGGTTTTATTCTGTTTTTCCGATTTTTTTCAATTCTTCAAGCGAGGCTTCCGGGTGACGCTGAAGGTAATCTGCATGTTGTGGTGTATGGAGCAGTGTGCACCGGCTGCAGTTCCAGACCGTCCCTCCGTGTGAACCGTTTACCCACTGGCCAAGTGTCTCATCCCTGCAGGGATAGAACGGGCAATAACAGTAATCACACCTCTGACCGGGAAAATGACACGGGAAATACGGGCACTCCTCCGGACGCCACCGGACAAAATGGCCGCCCCCGAGCCTGGAGTACACATACAGTGCAGGGCCTGTCCCCTTAACGTTCTGTGCCAGTGCATGAGGAAGGCCGAACAGGACACACTCGGACACCCGCCACCCGGCTTCTGACTGAAGTCCTGCCTCCTGGTGAGCTGGTACTCCCTCCCCTGCAACAATGACATGGTCTTCTGAAGCAGCCGGGAATGGTAAGCCCGCGTCAATAAGGGCCCGGGCTTTTGCACTCGTCACCGTTACGATCATCTGCAGGAGTGCATTCTCTGCAATTCCTTCACCCGAAAAAACAACTACCGTGATATGGTCAGGCTGAATTTCGTTACCGCTTGATGCGAGGATAAAGACGGTTATATAATCATACTGCAGAATGCAAAGGCGCCGGATATCATTCCCCGAAACGAGACCAAAAAAATCCCCGGGAAGGCCTTCACGTGCAACATGGAGCGTTATATCTCTGCAGGGGTCCCCGACTGGTTCAGGGGACTTCGCCGGGGAGGAGATCAAAACGGTCGAAACAGGACGAAGTCCTCCGCACGGCCCGGTACTTGCAGCAGAAAATGAGCCCCTGATAAAAAGTGTGTCGCTCCTGATATAATATTTCATGAAAACCAGGTTTTTTGTTTATGCCACGGTATAACGGACCCGGTCCTTTAATTCCTGCTGCTTCCCGGCATTCCACCCGGAAACGTCCTGGAGGTACCCGGTGACCCTGCTAATCTGGACAACATCATGGGAACCGCATTCCGGACATACGGCGGCATGGCAGAGTGGACAATAATCGATCCCTGAAAGGATCTCGTGGGAGCAGTGACAATGGTCAAGGGGGCACATAATCTCAAGGTGCTCTTCACCACATTTCGGGCATGGTGTCTCATCGACAATGAGGTGGCAGGTATGGCACTTGTACCGCCGTTCGGCACTTGGAATATCTTCAAGGAGCTTGTACTTTTCTGCAATTTTTCTCTGGTCTGCGGTCCAATCCATACTATCAGATAGAATGCCATCCTTTTAAACTTTTAGACCGTTCAGGGAGAGTTTTCCGCCTCAGTAGACTCATAGGGTTCATCTTTTTGTCAGTCTTCCTTTCTCATCACTGGCGGATCCCTGCAAACTGCGATGCAGCCTTTTCCGGATCTTCTGCCTCATAAATCGCACGGCCGATAATAACCCCGTCAACAATCCCTGCAATTGTTAAAAGGTCTCCGCCCTGAGCCCCCACGCCTGGGGAATAAATTTTGAGGTCCCCGATAAGTTCTTTCAGGGTAGCAATGCGCTCGGGCCTTGTTGCAGGGGCAATAATACCATCCGCGTCGCACTCCTTCGCAAGCACGGCAATTCTCTCGGCGATACCCCCGTGGAAAAAATCTGTGGCCCCGGGATGGCTCATCTCGGTCACCACGAAACAGTCGCCGCCGTATTCCCTTGCAACATCAACACACGCTGCGACAGAGTCGCGGCCGGTAAACCCCTGGCATATCAGCGCATCATACCCCGATGTAAATACTTCTTCTGCGATGAGCCTGCTGGTATTCGGGATGTCAGCTACTTTAAAATCTGCGATTAGCGGTAAATCGAAGTCCCCGAGATCGTCGGCTATTGAGATCCCTGCGGCGAGCACGAGTGGATACCCGATTTTAATCGCGTCAATATGCCGGGCGCATCGGGAAGCAATTGCCAGTGCATTCTCTTTAGTTGTAACATCTAGTGCGAGTATCAGTGAAGTCATTGTTCGAGCCTCTCCAGCACTGCTGCGACCATGAAGGGGAGGAGGACTGTCGCATCGCCATAGACCGTCACAGCTGATGCCTCCTCGGTGATCTTGCCCCACGAGCGGGCCTCGTCAAGCGTGGCCCCCGAAAGGCCGCCAAGGTCCGGCCGGTCACCGGTCAACTGAACCGCATGGGAGAAACCGTTTTCGGTCATCAGCATGCTCTGCAGGATATAATTCTTCGGCACTCCACCACCGACCAGCACTGCCCCTGCTTTTTTTGCCATGAAACAGCGGTCGAGCAGCATCGGCATATCCTTAAACGCGTCCACGGTGACATGCCCTGTCTGGGAGAATAACCAGTACTGGAGGCCAATCATGGAGTCCTGGATTGCAGGGCAGAATACCGGGACTGATTTTTTTGCAGCGGTCGAAAGGATACCTGATCCAAGAGATGATCCGATGCGGGCAAGCAGCTCGCTTATTGAAATCGTGGATCTTTCCGGGAGCCCCGAATAGATCCCCTGCATGAACTCTTCGAACTTTATAAACGCGTCATTCGGGAGGAAAACATCATAAATCCGGTTTATCTCCTCATGTCTCAGTTCAACATCCGAGCATAGCGCATCACCGTGATAATGGCGGCACCCGATTGCTTCGATAATGTCGTGGGTGAGATTTGCACCGGTCGAGACAAGGACATCGATATGTCCCGCATCGATGAGGTCCCGTACGATCCCACCCATTCCGGCAGGTACCATCGCACCCGCGAGGCCGAAAAATTTCGTGACTTCGGGGTCCCGGAGCATCTTTTCGTAAATGCAGATGGCACGGTACAGCGCACCGCCGTTATATGCCCCAGCCCGCCCCATCTGTTCAGCGAGTTCTCCTACGGTCATCCCTGCTTTCAGGCGAACCTGGCTGACCGGCACACGGCATTCGTGACTCATGGGCACCTCATAAGGATGGTGAATTATTGATCGTGTCCAAGGATAACACCTTCCCGGAAATGCCCGGCCTGCACTATATCAGGGGCCCCGGCACAGGGGCTTTGCAAGGTGCCTGCGGGCGACCGGGGGGACTTCATACCATCCAGGCCGAATCGTCCGGTCGTGAAGGGTAACCTCCGGATCTTTTTGACGTGCCCCGCAGTTCCTGCATTTGTATCCCTTTTCATACCCTGCGCTCGTCATGCGGGCATTACAGGTAGGGCACAGGGGTGGCCGGATTGTCCTGGCTTCCGCAAGCGAAAGGATGCAGATTTTTTCGAGATTAATACTCCCGCCTTTGTAGCTCCCGGTTACTGACACCCGGTCGCCAGGCCACAAGGCACGAAGGACATTCCGGAACCCTTTTGTCGGTTCGTATGCCATGCAACGGATTCCCCTCCCCCCTCCATCGAGATCTATCGAGACATGCCCGCCTCTTCCGGTTATTGCATGGGAGCATACCGTACAGGAAACCCGGTAGGATCGCCCTTCTGTAAGGGCCCCGGTATCCCCCTCAATGAGGTGCGCATCGGTGCCCTGGTTCGTGACGAATATCTGTTCAACACCCGAAGGCTCTGAATTGACCTGCATCCTTGCAAGTGCAACCCATGAAGGGCTTTCTCCACGGATCCCGAAAAGGACCGGGTCCGGGGTATGAGGGACACACACCACGGTATTATTTTCGACATCAACGGTGTCCCATGTATGGGGGAATGTTGACGCCTCTGCCTCAAAAAGGCTTTTCCGGTCGACAAATCTCGCAGTACCGAACGCATTGCCGCACCGGTAGGTCAGGTATTCAAATGTTCTGTCAGGGAGCACACTGCAGACCGCAGCGGTGGCCCCTATCAGCCCCCTGCCGTTTTTAAAGCCTTTGTAGCGGGCTCCGGCTCCCTCAAGGACTGTAACCGCCTCTTTTATTGTACAGAAATCCCGCACTGCCTTCCAGTAGAATTCCGGTCCGGGGCTGTTCTCAACGACCACCACCCCCGGGTTGGTGTTTTCATCTGAAAAATGGGCAAGTTCAAAGACCAGCTCACAGGCAGTCTCAAACACGCGGTCAATATCCCCGCTGACATCCAGGCAGATCGCTGCGTTTCCCCGTGTCTTATAGATCACGTTCGGGTTCAGGCGGAGAAGCCTTGCCTCCCGTACCGTCATATGCATTTTTATCAGACGCCTTGCCAGCAGTGCCCCAAGGTAGGTGGTACACATTCCGGAAGGTGAATCGGTATCGTCAATGCCGAGAAGCATGCAAATAACCTATTATTTATTATATGACGTACTAAATCCATCCTAACGGTATATGACACAGGACCGGCTCCTCCAGATGGTAATCAGCGTGATGATCACGGGAGGATATCTCGTCTCCGAACGGTTCAGCATGCGGCCGAGGAGTTTTGACCTCATCGCGAGCAACGGGAAGATGACGCTCGCGATTAAAGTTGTGTCCCATATCGATAGTGTCAGCGAGGAGACCGCCTCTGACCTTGAGCTGGTCGCACGTCATCTCAAGGGATCGGCAATAATTATTGGTGAACGTGCAAGGGATGCCGAACTTGAACGCGGGGCCGTATATCTCAGGTACGGGATCTATGCAATCAGCGTATCAACTCTCTACGATTATGTGGTCGAGGCCATTCCTCCCCTGATATATGCATCACCCGGTGGCCTGTATGTGGCGATTAACGGCGATGCACTCCGGGAGCAGAGGGAAAGGCGGAGTATGTCACTCGGGGACCTCGGCCACCTTCTCGGGGTATCCCGGCGGACGATCAGCAAGTATGAAAGCGGGATGGGCACAACGCTCGAGGTAGCCCAGAAAATAGAGGAACTTTTTGACAGCGGCCTTGTGCAGTCCATTGACCTGCTGCGTCCCCACGCTGAATCAAAAGAACGGGTGGAACATCCCGAAGAAGAAGTACCGATGAGCTTCCTTGAGCAGATCGGGATGACGCTGCATACCCTGCACCGGGCACCGTTCCAGGCCCTCATTACCTTCCATGACCATACGATCCTGACCGGGTACGGGACTGCCGATCGCGTCGTAAAGCGCGCTGCACTGATCGGTAACATATCACAGGTGACCGGAACACGGGCCATGTGTGTCCTCACTGATTACTACAAACAGAAAAAAATCGGGAAAACACTTGTTATCGGTGAAGAACGCCTCCATCACATTGCCGACGGCGAAGAATTGATCGAAATGATCGATAAGTGACAATATTTATATAGAACCACAAACCAACTTTTACCGCTCAAAGTGGTGAAAAATATGTCACAACAGCTTGGAGGACAACCGATTCTGATTCTAAAAGAGGGTAGTTCACGTACCCGCGGCCGCGATGCCCAGGGCATGAACATTACTGCTGCCAAGGCAGTAGCAAGTGCAGTACGCACCACTCTCGGTCCAAAAGGAATGGACAAGATGCTCGTCGATACCATCGGGGATGTCGTCATCACCAATGACGGTGTGACCATTCTCAAAGAGATGGACATCGAGCACCCGGCAGCAAAGATGATGGTCGAGGTCGCGAAGACCCAGGATGACGAAGTCGGCGATGGGACAACCACCGCTGTCGTTATCGCAGGAGAACTCCTGAAACGTGCGGAAGACCTCCTTGAACAGGACGTCCACCCAACTGTTATTGCAGCAGGGTACCGCATGGCGGCCGAGAAGGCACAGGAGATCTTAAAAGAGATTGCAATCACCATCAAGCCCGGTGACATTGCAATGCTCAAGAAGATCGCCGAGACCGCAATGACCGGAAAAGGCGCAGAGGCGTCGAAAGACAAGCTCTGTGACCTCGTCGTAAAAGCAGTCACCATGGTTGCAGACGCAGATGGCACGGTCGACACCGATTATATCAAGGTCGAAAAGAAAGTCGGCGGTTCAATCGATGACTCCGAAATTGTTGAGGGAGTCCTGATTGACAAGGAGAGGGTCCACCCTGCAATGCCAAAGAAGGTAACCAAGGCGAAAATCCTCCTCCTTAATGCAGCAGTCGAGTTCAAGAAGACCGAAGTCGATGCAGAGATCAATATTACAAGCCCGGACCAGCTCCAGGCATTCCTCGACGAAGAGGAACGGATGATCAAGAACATCGTCGACAAGATTGCAGCAAGTGGCGCAAATGTGCTCTTCTGCCAGAAGGGTATTGACGACATTGCACAGCACTACCTCTCGAAGGCAGGTATCTTTGCGGTACGCCGTGTTAAGAAGAGCGACATGGAGAAGCTCGGCCGTGCAACCGGTGCAAACCTCGTCTCAAGTATCGATGCCATCTCCAAGGAAGAGCTCGGACATGCCGGTCTCGTCGAGGAGAAGAAGGTATCAGGCGAAGAGATGATCTTTGTCGAGCAGTGCAAGAACCCGAAGGCAGTATCGATCATTATCCGCGGTGGCACTGAGCATGTCGTCGACGAACTTGACCGTGCCATGGAAGATGCACTCCGCGTTGTCAGCGTCGTCGTTGAGGACGGAAAGTGCGTTGCCGGTGGCGGTGCACCCGAGACAGAACTCTCGCTCCGTCTCCGTGAGTATGCAGCAAGCGTCGGTGGCCGTGCACAGCTCGCCATCGAGGCATTTGCAAATGCACTCGAGATCATCCCGAGGACCCTTGCAGAGAATGCAGGGCTCGACCCGATCGACATGCTTGTCGAGATCCGTGCAGCCCACGAAAAGGGCAAGAAGACCTTCGGCCTCGATGTGTTCGAAGGCAAGACCGTTGACATGCAGAAGGCCGGAGTCGTTGAGCCCCTGCGTGTAAAGACCCAGGCAATTGCCAGTGCTGCAGAAGCAGCCATCATGATCCTCAGGATCGATGATGTAATCGCCTCATCCAAGTCTGCAGCCCCTGAAGGCATGCCCCCAGGTGGCATGGGTGGAATGGGCGGTATGGGTGACATGGGCGGCATGGGCGACTATTAATCCCTTCCCCAATCCGTTCTTTTTAATCCTGACTGTTACCGGTACAATTCCCGGGCTTTCTATTTTTAAAAATTATCTCTCTGTATCAATCCAAATGGATTGTCTGAATAGTTTCGCTCTGTTGATATCCTGTGAATATCAAAAAAGTCTGACCTCATTACCCTTTTATATAACACCCAATGAAGAATAATGGAATAAACTCAGAAACGTGATGCTGTCCGTGATCTCCATCGCAAAAGATATGTGCAGCCATATTGACAATGGGGTGTAAGTTGGATGCAAAGCAACTAATTTCAGCCGATAATGATCTAAAAAAGTCGGAACTCCAGTACCGTCGCCTTTTTGAAACAGCCCAGGATGGAATCCTGATCCTAAATGGGGATACGGGTGAAGTTATCGATGCAAACAAATTCATTATTGATTTGCTGGGATATCCGCTAGAGTATTTTATCGGGAAACATCTCTGGGAGCTCGGATTCATCACGGATAAATCCATTGCTCAACGTGCATTTAGTGAACTGAAGACAAACGACTATATCAGGTATGAAGACATTCCCCTCGAGACAAAATGCGGGCGGAGTATGGAAGTCGAATTTATCAGCAATCTCTACCTCGTAGGTGATGAGAAAATTATCCAATGTAATATCCGGGACATTACAGAACGAAAACGCACGGAAAATGAACTTACCGTATCTCGTAGAAAACTGAATATCTTATCCAGCATCACCCGTCACGATATTAACAACCAGCTGATGTCAGTCAATGGATTTCTTGAGTTATTACATGAAAAAATCCCCGATCCCGATCTTGCAGATTATTTCACCCGGATCATGAAAGCCAGTTCCAGGATATCAGCCATGATCCTTTTCGCAAAAGAATACGAACAGATCGGTTTAAACAATCCTGTCTGGCAGGGGATTCACTCCCTTGTCAATAGTGCCGCCTTGGAAGCAACACGTGGACAGGTCACGGTCAAAAATGATCTCCCCTGCACTGCAGAAGTCCTTGCCGACCCTCTGATCATCAAAGTCTTTTACAACCTGATAGACAATGCAGTCCGGCATGGTGGGAAGATCACAACCATAAGGTTCTCTGTTGAGACATCCGGCGATACCTATCTGATAGTATGCGAAGACGATGGGAATGGTGTCCTTGTAGAGGAAAAGGAGAAGATTTTTGAACGTGGATTCGGGAAGAATACCGGGCTTGGTTTAGCTCTATCACGTGAAATCCTGTTAATCACCGGTATGACGATCCAAGAGACCGGAGAGCCAGGTAAAGGGGCACGATTTGAGATAATAGTGCCGAAAGGGAGATACAGATAATCATTTTTCATGATGAAGTTTTCTGCTCGCCTTGAATTTCAACATTAGTGGACGTTTTGCCAAAATAATGCCTCATTCCCAACATTTATTTTCCAGGAAGCAATTCCAATGTATGACATTAACAACTATCTGCCCGTTGAGATTTGCGGGTGAGGTAGATTTCCAGGGTATCAAAACAAATACCCAATGCATCGGGGATGACTGTGCCTGGTACCTTGAGGGACACTGTGCTGTCAGGGTTATTGCGGCCGAATTGTTATCAAAAGAGAAGAGGAGCCACCGGGGTCCATGTGCTGACTGAAAGAATTATTGGGAACTTTTTCAAGCAATAATAAAACAGCACCTGATAGTTGTGGCAATTAGGGGAATTCGTACGTGTTTATTTTGCGATTTTTTACACACACAAAAAGGTTGTACCCGGAGAACAATATTTTGTTCAACGCTAACCTAACTCCATAAATTTATTTTTTCCATGAGAATCGGTTTATATTCCATTGCATAGCTATGACTACTATGAACCCCTTATATAGTTCATGGAAAAGAGTGAAATCCGAAGAATACAATGGGAAATCAGCGAATCGCTCTTTTCTTCTCTCAAAAAAGGTAACAAGCTTACAGGCAATGTAGGAACAATCATCCGTATTTGTAATCTCCGGTTTGGCGGGGTGGTTGTTGCGAAATTTCTTGAACGGGCGAAAAATATGCCCTATTTACCCTTTACGGTAGTGCGTGAAAGGTCCAGTTTTCATGGCTGCACGTACCGGATTGAAATAAAGAACATACTCACTCACTAATATCGCAATTATCGGTTACATTACAAGTCCTTTTTTTTAAAAATGAAAATATATCTCCCGTATCCCTGGGAAAAAGGTTATTACTTCTCTTCGCGGACCATTTCGATCGCTTTTTTCGGGCACTCATTGGCGCAGATCCCGCACCCTTTACAGAACCCCAGGTCAACTTCGAGTTCATCGCTGATTGCCTGGTCAGGGCAGTACATCGCACAGAGCCCGCACTGGTTACATTTCTCCTTGTCCACGACCGGGCGGAATACCCGCCAGGAGCCCGTCTTTCCACAAGCCCCGGGAACTGGCGAACTCAATGCAAGTCGCTGCCTCATATGACCAGCTCCTGGTATGCTGCCTCTGCAGCCTGTACATTCCTGTCATCCGAAAACATTTCAGAAATCGCAAGCTTTGCGGAATCCTTGGATACAATCCCCATCTTTGCCAGGGCACCGATTACCGGGGTATTCAGGATCGGGCTTCCCGCCACCACCAGGTTTAACCTGAGTGCAATAGAGGTCAGGTCCACAGAAAGTGTCTTGAAGCCTTTCATATCATGGGGGAGAGTGCCGTTAAGGAGCACTTTCCCACCTGGTTTTAACCCGTGGAGGACATCGACGACGTCCATGATACTGTTGTCGAGGACGACAATGAGGTCGGGCTTCCTGATCTGGCTGTATACCTTAATCGGGCTCTCGCTGATACGGACGAAGGAGACCACGGGTGCTCCCCGGCGCTCCGCCCCGTAAAACGGGAAGGCTGTCGCATACTTATGGTCCCTGAATGCAGCAAGGGCAAGGAGCTTTGCAGCGGTAACACCGCCCTGACCGCCCCGTGAATGGATACGGATTTCATACATCAGGTTTCACCCCGAACCAGTACTCCTCACCGGGACGCCTGTCCCTGACGAAGCCTGCGATATCTTCATACGTGACTTCCTGGCCACCAAGCCCGGCGATCACGCTGTATGGTTCTACCCTGCACCTTGACCGGATCGCTTCAGCGAGTATGCCGCCGGAGCCGAAAGAATAGTCACGGTCGATAACGACTATCTCCTTTCCAGCAATATCGAGGTCAGGGAACGGGCGGAACCACCTGATACGCATGGAACCTGCTTTTATTCCCTCTTCTCTCAACAGGTCTGTGGCTACCTCAGCCTCTTTTCCGAGTGTCCCCATCGAGATGATAAGCACATCGGCATCATCGCACCGGTAGTCCTCGGTAAACCCGTAGGGACGCCCGAAGCGTTTTGCAAACTCACCTTGTGTCTCTTCAATCACCTTTACCGAGTCCCTCATCGATCGCTCGATATCCCAGCGGAATTTGAAATAGTCATCGGGTCCCGTGAGTGTCCCATATCCTCTCGGGTTGTTGATATCAATGGCATGGGGGAGCTGTATCGGCGGGATAAAATCGCCCACGTCTTCTGTCTGGAGGGACTGGTTGATATGGCTTAAGAGGAACCCGTCGAGGTTCACCATCACAGGGAGAAGGACGTCGTTATGCTCCGCTATCCGGAACGCCATCAGTGTTGCATCGTATGCTTCCTGGACCGTTCCGACGTAGACCTGGAGCCACCCGGTGTCCCGTTCCTGCAGGGCGTCGGTATGTTCTGCCCAGATATTCCATCCCGGTCCAACCGCCCGGTTCACGTTTGCCATCACGACCGGCAGGCGCCCGCCTGCAGCCCAGTTGACCATCTCGTGCATATAGAGAAGCCCGTGTGAGCTTGTTGCAGTAAATGTCCTGACACCGGTGATACTAGCCCCGATGCAGGCAGCCATCGCAGAGTGCTCACTCTCAACCATGATGTACCGGCTCATTAGTTCACCCGATGAGACGTACTCTGCGATCTGTTCTACAATCTCCGTCTGCGGGGTGATCGGGTAGGCCGCAATCACCGAGGGTTTTGCGTCTTTTACAGCAGACGCAACCGCTTTATTGCCGGTTGAAATCATCAGCATACGCCTTTCTCCTCCATCTTCAGGCGTTCAGTATTTTTCCTCACGCTGGAGGTCAGTGCGTCCACTGCCTGCCTGCTGATCCCCTTAAACCGCCCCTGTGGATTCAGGTAGTCTTCGATTGGCAGTGGCTTTAACATGGCTGCCTTTGACGGGCCGTTGATCGTCAGTTTCCCGTATTCACGCTCATAGAGGACCCATACGCCTGTTTTCACAGCAAGTTTCCCAATCTCAATCGTCTGCTTGGTCGGGTACCGCCACCCCGGGGGGCAGGGTGCGAGGATATGGATAAATTTTGGCCCTCGGATCGAGAGTGCCTTCGTCACTTTTTTGAAAATATCCTGGGGATATGCACTGCATGCGGTCGCCATGTAGGGGGGGTCGTGTGCTTCCACGATCCTGTCGAGATCTTTCTTCGTGTCCAGTTTCCCGCCAGGAGTGGTTGTAGTCCGTGCACCTGCAGGGGTTGACCCCGAACGCTGCATTCCGGTATTCCCGTATGCCTCGTTGTCATAGCAGATATAGAGGAAGTCCGCACCACGTTCGAATGCCCCCGAAAGTGCCTGGATCCCGATGTCAACGGTCCCGCCGTCACCGGCATACACGATCACATTAGTCTTCTTCCCGGACGACTGGAACGCAGCACTCATACCCGATGCACATGCTGCGGCAGCGGCAAATGCAACATTATAAACTGGGATATTCATCGCGGTATTGGGGTATATACCCTGGATAACAGCCGTGCAGCAGGCCGGTATCACGAGGACGCTGTCAGGACCTGCTGCCTTGAGGATATACCGGAGCACCAGTGATGAGCTACACCCGGCACA
>JALOPT010000134.1 GCA_025453715.1 Methanoregulaceae archaeon
TCGGCCGGTTATATGCTTCGGTGAAAGGACATATTCTGCACCGGCATGCCGTAAATAACGGTCAAAAGACAGCTTGTCAACAACGGCGACAATTTTTCCGCTCGTGATCTCCCTGATCCCGAGAATGATGGTTGCCGTTGTCCGCTCATCCTCGCATACGATGACCGTACCGGCATTTTTCATCCAGATATTTGACCACGTCGCTGGATTATTGTAATCTCCCCAGACCACATAGACACTTTTCCGGTAGAGACGGGCTGCTTCCTGTGCGGCTTTCTCATCCCTGTCAAGGATTACAATATCGAATTCCGCTATCATCAGGCTTTCAACGAGTGCCTTGGTAAGCTCCCCATACCCGACAATAATGATATGGTTTTTCAGTTCATGGGGAGTCCGCTGGGGTGGTGAAGCCCGTAAGAGGGCAGTCAGGTATGGGGCAATGAGGAGCGGAACAATCATGAAAATGAGGGTAATCCCTGTGATCATCATAATAATTGCAAGAAATACCGTGTACTGGTTCTGGAACGGCAGCAGTTCGCCATACCCTACGGTAGTTATTGTTTCTACCACGAAAAGGAGCGATGAAGGCCAGGATATTGGTTTACTTTCCAGTACCGGGTACAGGTAGTGGAACAGGACCGTGTATGCCACCATCTGGAGAAAGAAAAGGATGAAATAGAGCCCTATTTTCACTTCCGGTGAACTATGGATCAGCCTCCAGAATAATCCCCGTGTGTTTCCCCTCATGAGACCTGGTCCCGGAATTTTTTAACCTGTTCACCGATATTGACAAGTGCATAGGGGGCACCCGGATGTTTTCTGTAAAATTGTGACAGTATAGCAGTAATCGGACTCTCCATGCGGTTGCCGTCCTCTGCCTGCGCCTTCGAATAATAATCGTTCAGGAAAAGACGCGTGTAGATGTCCAGTTCCTGCCGTGGTATCTGCATGAAAGGCCTGATAATCCTCGCCCGTTTTAGGCCATCTGCCTGAAAACCTGATTGTTGTATCCCTCCACTGGAAATCGCATTCCAGAGGGCCCATTCCGCATGGTCTTCGAGATTGTATCCCATGGCAAGTGCGTTGATTGTTAAGTTTCCTGCACTGGAAGACAGGCTACGTTCTATCAATGAGTGGGCATGAAATGGAGATTGATGTAGTACATCACACCTGTTCTCCTGTAGATCCTTTTCCGTCGCATTATCTGCGGGTATTACAAACCAGGGGATGCCTGCTGCTTCAGTTATTGCCCTGGCACGTTCCATCGAATCCGGATCAGTACTTGGTATGGTTACCGCAATGAGGCTGAGATCGTTCCGTTTCCCAATGAGGGTATTCATAAAATCAAGGAGTGCACAACTCGCCGGTCCGCCTGATAACGCAACGGCGTACCGCTCCCCAGGGACAAGCCAGTGGTTCTTCCTCACGGTCTTTTTCGCTTTATGGAGAACGTCTTCCCAAAAATGTTGCATGCACAGGTGCAGGCCGGAATACTCCTGGAAAATAATCTCTTGCCTTCCACATTTGCTGCACCCCATGCTGCTACCAGATCAACCTTTATCATCCAAATAGATAAAATGTGTAGCACAGATGGCAATTTCCGCCGATCATATCAGGACACTCCATAAATACGAAGTCGATGTACTTCAGGCGCTTGAGCGTCTCATGAAAAAATACGAGTGGGTCCCCCTCGAGGTACTGGTAAAGGCTGTCGGACTTGACGAACCGGAAACATCGTTCCGCATCAGCCGCCTGATGGAGAAGGGAATGGTGAGGTATAACGCCGTCCCTTACGACGGGTATTCCCTGGTCTTCACGGGGTATGATGCGCTTGCACTCCGGACCCTCACAAAAAAAGGGACAATCCAGGCACTTGGGTGCATGATTGGGGTGGGTAAGGAGTCGGTGGTGTACGAAGGGATTGGCCTCGGGTGCGTGGCCCTCAAGTTCCACCACGTCGGGCAGCGGTCGTTCCAGTCAGTGCGTCTCAACCGCGAATACCGGCCTGAACAGACTCATTCTCCATGGATTTTTACCTCGCGGCAGTCAGCAGAACGGGAATTCCTCGCCTTAAAGACACTTCACCCGGATGTAAAAGTCCCGCTTCCAGTCGACCAGAACCGGCATGTCGTGGTGATGGAGTATATCCCCGGTGTTAACCTCAATAATGCGAGGGTTGAGGAGCCGGAAGAGTTCCTTGATGAGATAATCGGGGAAGTCAGGAAGGCATACAACCTTGGAATAATTCACGCCGACTTTTCTGAATTCAATATTATGGTCAATGAACGGGGCTGCACCCTGATTGACTGGCCGCAGTGGATGGAGACCGGCCACCCCAATGCTGAAACTATCCTCCGGCGTGATATCAATAATATCCTCACGTACTTCTCACGGAAGTACCAGTTGTCATATGATATCGAGGACACGATGAGATGCGTGACCAGCTGAAGGTATTCGGGATTGATATTATCCGGGGCTCTGTAAGGTCAAAGTCCCGGAGGCCGCTCTATGCACTGGTACGACTCCAGGGTGACCAGGTCCTTTCCGAAGACGGGGTCTCGTCCTTTCGTCTTTTCAGGATGCTTTCCCAGGAACAACCCGA
Organism: Methanoregulaceae archaeon; assembly: GCA_025453715.1. Taxonomy (GTDB): domain Archaea; phylum Halobacteriota; class Methanomicrobia; order Methanomicrobiales; family Methanospirillaceae; genus CAIKOD01. The sequence continues at coordinate 2,603 of JALOPT010000134.1, forward strand.
CATCCTGGCTGTCGACAGCCTCCAGGAGATCTCGACCGACCAGCACGAGTTATTTGCATTCATGCAGTCTCTTCCCCCTGCGACACGCCTTGTACAGGTGACCGGTGGGGAACGGAAAGAGTCTCTCATAAAAGTTGCAAGCAGGTATAACATCAGTTTTAACCGGCTCGACCCCTTTGACGAGGCCCGCACGATTGCCCGGGTGGCGTCTCTTGGGGCAGGGGCTGAAGTAATTGCCTTTGAAAACAGCTCTGATGTGATTGTAACCCGTAACCGGTCCCCGGGCAAAGGCGGGTGGAGCCAGAACCGGTACGTACGAAAGATCCACGGCGGGGTTTTGCAAAGGGCAAGGGAGATCGAGATGGACCTTGTTGCGGCCGGCCTTAAATACGAAAAAAAGGAAGTTAAGGCATTTGGAGGGTGCAGCAAAGTCTCTTTCAGGGTTTTTGCCCCACGTGAACAGCTACCCGTGCCCACGTACCGGGGTGCAGATGTCCAGGTCCGGATAAGCGGAAGACGCCTGGACCGGATCATGTTCCGGCCTCTCTCGGTCCGACCGAAATTTATTATCGTCGGGATGGACCCCGGGACGACGACTGCCATCGCCGCCCTTGACCTTGAGGGGAACCTGCTTCACCTGAGCAGTTCCCGCCAGACCTCCCTCTCTGATGTTATCGAATCGCTTTACAAGGTCGGGAAACCGGTTGTGGTAGCGACCGATGTCCGGGATATGCCATTTTCTGTTGAAAAGGTCAGGCGGGCATTCAATGCGGTTGCCTATGCTCCCCGGCTCGATGTGAGCGTGGATGCAAAAATGGAGTATACTCAGCCGTTCAAGTACATGAACGATCATGAGCGGGATGCGTTATCTGCTGCGCTTGAAGCATACCGGCATTATAACCACAAGTTCCAGAATATCCTTAAGCGGGTACCTCCGGGCCAGGACCTGGACGAGGTCAGGGCCGGCCTGATCCGTGGCCATTCGCTGGAACAGGTGATTGGAGAACTCAAAGTCATCATACAGCCATTGAAAATTGAAGAACCTGTTGTGCAGACAGATAAAAAATCGGATGAGCGGGTGAGGGTCCTCGATGGGATGGTAAAACGCCTGCGCACCTATGTCCAGGAGCTGCAGGAAGATCTCAAGGTCAAAGAGCGTGAGATCGTCAGACTCCAGTCCCGTATCCGTAAAATCCGGTCAGTACATGAAAAAGATATCATAAAAGATGCAGAAATTGCAAAGCGTGACCTGGCGATACAGACGATGAAAAAAAGGCTCCGTCGTGAAGAACGGTCGAACAGGAACCTGAAAAAGAAAATCGAGCGAAAGGACCGGATTGATGAACTTGCCGGCAGTCATGATTCGATCCCGGTCAAGATGCTTGGTGCTTTTACTAAAGATGCTGTCAGGACACTGTCAGATGACCTCGGGGTGGAGGAGGGTGATGTCCTGTACGTGCTCAGGACAGACGGGTGGGGGAGGAGCGTGATCCGTGAGATTGGGGAGATGCGGGTAAAGGCAGTAATTACCGGGCCGGGTTTAACCCTGCATGCTGATCCCCAGCTCCAGGCGGCCTGCATGGAACAGAATATTCCTCTCCTTGACGGCGGGGAAATACCAATTCTTATCAGGGGAAAAATCGGGAGTGCCGGGAAAATCCCCTTTGAAGCATTGTTGAAACAGTGGCAGGAAAAACAAAAGGATTATGAGAACAAGCAGAATACAAAGCGTATCGAGGGGATATTCAGGGATTACCAGACTGCACGGGGAAAGGAGATGAGAAAGAGTGGATGAACGGGCATTGTTAGAGGATGTGTATGCAATCATCGGGAAGGAACAATGCCTCGACGATTGTGCTGTAATCCCCTGCGGTGAGCAACTTCTCGTTGCCACGACCGACATGCTCCACGAAACAACCGATTTTCCTGCCGGGATGACGGACTGGCAGGTTGGATGGATGAGCGCCGCAGTAACGCTATCTGATATTGCGTCCATGGGTGCGACCCCGTCGATTATTCTGCTGGCAGTTGGTCTCGATCACCCGCAAAGGCTCCGGGAAATTATGAGGGGTGCCAGGGACTGTTGTTCACGGGCAGGGGCTCGCATTGCCGGTGGTGATATTGATCACCACGCAGAACTGACTATCGTCAGCAGTGGCCTGGGGATGGTTGCACCTGGCCATATCGTCCGGCGTTCCGGGGCCAGCGCCGGGGATCTCATCTGCGTGACCGGGGTCCTTGGCTGTGCCCAGGCCGCCCTCAACGGGTACCACCAGTATGATAAAGCTCTCCTTGAGCCGCAGGCCCGGGTCCGGGAAGGGGAGGTGCTTTGCAGGAATGGGGCAACCTCTATGATGGACATCAGTGACGGCCTTGCAATCTCGCTCTATGACCTGCTCGAGGCAAATTCCTGCGGG
>JALOPT010000135.1 GCA_025453715.1 Methanoregulaceae archaeon
CTGCTGTTGATGGCCCTCCCCATGCTTTCTGGTCTTATTATCCGTGCCAGGCTACCGGCAATTGCCGATAAAATGATGTCACCGGTAGTCTGGACTTCCTACATTATGATCCTCGTTGTGTTCATAACGTTCCTGATGTATAAAATATTCTCACCAGACCCTGTTGGAGGATTGAGGGATCTGTTCGGGACAATGGGCATCCTCGCAATTATTCTTGCAGTGGGAATATCGCTTATCCTTGGATACCTCTTTGGTGGACCAGCAGAGGGTACCCGCCGATCGCTTGCCTTCGGTTCTGCCAACCGCAATGCCGGTATGGCCCTTCTCTTTGCTACCAGTATTTCTTCAGAAATTGGTGATATTCTCGCGGTTCTTGTGGCATATATAATTGTCCAGATCATCATGAGTGGCGTGGTTGCCGCGAAGTGGAGAAAGAAACCTGCAGCCGGGTCCGGGAAAAGATCATCAGACTCACTGTAATCAAAATAGGGTAAATGTTATTTCAGCCCCTGATTTTTTTTTTAAAAATCCTCAGAAAATTATCTTCCAACACAGAGTTATCACGCTCCTGGGGGCTTTGGCTGTGCCTCTGCTGCCCCCGATGCTGTGGTGACCCCCGGAATGCGATAAGCCTGGTAACAGGTTCCATCACCCGGAAAATTGATGTGCGAAACGTCGTATCACGTTCATATTTTAAAGTAAGTCACAAAATTAATTCCAAAATATGGTCGTAAAAATAAAAAATTTCAGGGGATGAATTGGTTCATTACCCTCAAAATACTACTAATTCAGGCCAGAGTCCTGGGTGCCTGCACCTGGCCTGAATGGTTCATGGTGAAGGACCTGCGGCCTGGTCAGCTACGACGGATAGGACTGGCTTTTATAGGGAATTACATGCAGGTTAATCTTTGTTGGATGACCGTACAATGCATTCAGTTTTTCATGCAAATCTGAGAGCGGAGGTACCTGGCTATCTCCTCTGATGGTAATGTCGACTTCTGAAGGTCGGATCTTAATACCCACTACCTGGAAGGAAGCATCATCCAGCCAGTCCTTAACGGCATCTGCCGTGCCTGTCTGTTCATTGGTGCTCACAAATGCATTATAGGTGGAGCCTGCGAGCAGGAGCGTAATCAGGATCGTGCCGGCAATGATAACCCGGATTGCTTTTCGTTTCGTGTCCTGATTCGCGTCAACAAATCCCCAACGTTCCAGCCCCAAGAGGCGAAATACTAGTGCACCGGCGAGCAGGATGGCAAAAAAGTTGGTGAGAAACAGGAGGAATGCGCCCCCGGAATCCACCCATTGTCCTTTTGCAAGTGAAATCCCGACAACACTTAACGGGGGGACGAGCGAGATGGCAATGGCCACACCAGCAAGGGAATCGGCAATTTCCTGCCGCCCTATCGCGTAGGCCCCCGCAGCACCAGCGGCGAGAGCGATCATCAGGTCCAGCAATCCCGGTGATACACGGGAAGTAATCTGGCTGTTGGTCGGAAAGGATATGATTGAATCCGGGATAAAAAAGGTCAGCAGCATGGCGAGCACGATGACTCCCAGTATGCCGAGTGCTACTAACCGCAGGGCTTGCCCGAGGCGGATGGTTGAACCCATGGTCACTGCAGCCGCAGCGGCCATAATAGGCGTCATCAGGGGGGCAATAATCATTGCACCTATGACCGAGGCAGTGGAATCAGTGACTACCCCATACGTGGCAATGACCGTTGCGAGCGCCAGCAGGACAATGAAGTTCATAATCTGTTTGTTTTTTCTTTCCCCCTCGAAGAACAGTTTGCTCTCGAAAATGGGGAGATATTCAGGATCGAACCGGTTCGTGCGCATTTTTGCGAGGAAATCTGGTATCATGGTGACCACCGGAAAATGTTCGTGTTATGCAACTACTCGTCCCGGGAGTTCAAGATATTTTCTTTTTCGGTGCCTTGATTGGAGAATCAGGTAAGTTTCTAAAAGAATTGCTGGTTTTTTTTGTTACCGGGAAACAACAACAGGAACCGCATGAACAGGAAGGGTACCTGGTTCAGGATTGATAACCACGATTTCCGGAGGTGAGAGATACCGGAACTCCCAGGCATGGTCGGATGTCCCTGTTCCGCGGGTAACGTAGAGTGGTACATCACCTTTCCAAAAAAGGCCTCGTATCTGGATAATATGAAAGTAATCAATCGCCCACAGGAGGGGAATATTGTATTGTCCGCCATGCGTGTGACCTGAGAGGACGAGGTCGGCATCCCAGTCTTTCCGCCATGCAGGTTCATGGACAAGATAGATCACATAGTCACTGGTTTCGGGAATATCCGGGGGATCAGCCCTCTCCGCCCAGATATCATCAACCCCGACCAGCAGGAGGTGCTTCCCGTCAAGGTCAATGTCCCTGAACTCATTCCGGAGGACCGTTACCCCGTTCTGTTCCAGAACCAAGGCGACAGCCTGTGCATGATCCGGATCCGGGAAATCACTATACAGGAACCGGGCATCATGATCGTTTGAGCGGAGCAGAAGTTCCTGCAGCCATGATATACGCCCCTTCATACCCCCACCGTCGATACCCGCCAGGTAGTCATGGTTCCCCAGGACAGCATATACCGGTGCATCGACATCACTCCATACTTCCTGAAGCGAGAGGTTCTCATTCTTGTGAAAGGAAAAATCCCCCCCGATAAGAACTACAGCGGGGTGCAGGTTGTTGATTACCCTGATCACCTCCCTTGTATGCTCAAGGTTCTCCGGCCGTACATGAGGATCAGCGATAAAAACAATTCTCTCCGGTGCACCGGGAACCGAGAGTGCTGTGACCTCAACGGTGCCGGCTTCCCAGTGCATATACCCTAAAAGGATGATGCAGCATATGACCAGAACGCCGGTTGCCAGCACACCATACCAGAGAAGGCCGGACTTTTTCATTTTCGCACAGAATGGTTGGAAGTATGCCGGTTAATAGGTTCGCTTTCATGCAAAAGTAAAGACGTACGTTTTTAAAAACATAAAACCGGGGTAATGTCTGTTTTAACAATATAACTATATATAAAGAAAATGAATGCCTCACAGAAAGCGATGGATTATGCAGGAAGTGCGTATAATGCTCACTGGTATAATCAAAACAACTACTTTCAGAATTGCTCAGTAAATTACCGATGAAAAATGAGGCGAACCGTTGCCAATCGGGGAGATCGTCAGTGAACACAGGTACCGGGGATGAATGATCCCATGACCGGGTCATCAGTTACTTCAAGGCGCGAAGCGCTCAAAACACCGCGGTCCGCGGCTATTGCCGGCATCATCTTTTCTGTTCTCTACGGCGCCAGCATGGTGCTCATGAACATCTCTCTTCCTCATGAGCCCACGGCTTTCCTCGCATGGCTGGAGACAGACACAACAACAGTTACTCTGGCGCTGAACCTTATCCCGTACGCGGGGATTGCTTTCCTCTGGTTCATCGGCGTGATTCGCGATCTCCTCAGCGACATGGAAGACCGCCTCTTTTCGACCGTCTTTCTCGGCAGCGGTTTGCTGTTTCTTGCCTTAACCTTCATTGGCGCAGCCCTGGCAGGCGGACTGCTGAGCAGCTACGCAATCGAATCAAGTGTCCTTATACAAAGCGGTGTTCTGACCTACAGCCGAAAAGTGATCTATCACATCTTCAACATCTATGCCATCCGCATGGCAGGGGTGTTCATGATATCACTGGCCACCATCTGGCTCCGCACCGGTCTGATGCACCGTGGCTGGGCTTTCCTGACCTACATCTTGGCGCTGGTCTTGCTGCTGAGTATCGATTATACTATGTGGGTGACCCTGATCTTCCCGGGATGGGTGCTGGTGGTAAGTGTGTATATCCTGATCCGGAACCTGCGCACCCAGTCCCGGGAGGATATTCGTGAGGTTAAATCCTGAGTCGCGATATCCGAAGAAATGAAATTATCCTGCAAAAACTGCCCCGAAAGGTATCGGGTAAAAAATGTATTGGGAAAAAACCGCCCGCCCCCTGATCGATAGTGGCAATTATCAGATTCCAACCTCTTATTTTATAGTTACAGGAAGATAACTTCACTTGATCTTTAGGGTTTTTGTAATGATCAATCCAAATCAGATGAAAATTCCGCAAAAAGGCATACCGAAGATGGATATCATTTTTGCCATCCTTCTCCTGATTGCCACACTTTCAACTGCGTTCTGCGTCTACCAGGCGACGCGGTGGAATGGAATCCAGGCAGTTGATTTCGGTGATGCATCAAAGTACCGGACTGAATCGGTCAGGGCGTCAACCGCAGCAAATACTCTGGTGATAATCGATGTACAGCTTTTTACGAGCTGGGTGGATGCAGTGGGGAAAGGCGATCTCAGAGAGGCAGAATTTTTACAGGAACGCTTCAGGGAGGAGTTCAAACCTGCTTTTGAAGTCTGGATTGCCAAGGCAAATACCACAAACCCGATTCCCCCGGGAACACCCTTTGAACTTCCTGAATATACCTTAGCCAAATATACTGAAAGTGCCAGCCTGGAAGAAAAGGCAACCGCGGCTTTTAACGAGGGCAAGGATGCGAATACAAACGGGGACCTGTACATCTCCAACACGGTCCTCTTTGCGATCGTGCTTTTCTTCTGCGGGATATATACCCGGTGGGATTCAATCAGGATCCGGACTGGTATTCTTGCGATAACCCTGGTTGTATTCTCATTCGCACTCTACTCGCTTATTTCTCTCCTGTTAAAAGTAGGATATATCTGAAATCATCAATTTTTTGTAACGCGGAACGGTATATGAGCAAATTCAGTGTATTCGTGTATCCCTTGATTTGTAGCAGCCCGTAAACCGTTACAATCCTGTTCCCGATCCGGTGCCTTACGGGGCTTGTTCCTGCAGGATATAAAAAAGAGCGGCAGGTTTCTTGAGACGCGTCTTTGAATAATCCTTGTAATCAAATATTAGTTATAATTCGACCCTGGTCACAACACCATGGATCCTATCCGAAGGTAGCTTGTAAA
>JALOPT010000136.1 GCA_025453715.1 Methanoregulaceae archaeon
CAGTGATTGTTCCACCTCGTCTTTCCCGTACACTTCACCACGGATCAGGAGCTTGTTAACCGGGGTGGGGCCAATGGTGATCTGGTCTCCTATCTCGAAGATTTTGGCACTTCCAATCAGTTTTATTAACGCATGACAGATATCCGGGTGACACAGGGTAGTGAAATCAATCTCTGACACCTTTGCCCCCGTTACCGTCTCGCCATTCCTGGAGATCCGCACATCATATTCCTCATCGGAAGTGTCGAGGTCAAGTTCCCTGAAGGCAAGTGCCGTGGGATTATATCCCCCCTTGGGACCAGGGACCCCGTCAACCAGCCCAATCGCTTTGAGGGACTGCATCTGGTTACGGATAGTTCCCGGGTTCCGTTTTATTACATCGGCGATATCTTCACCCTTAATCGGATGGGAATGCTTTTGGTAGAGCGAAATCAGTGTAATCAGGATATCTTTCTGAATAAGGGAAAGATCCATAATGATTAATCATGGGAGTACCATAAATAGGTTAGGTTGAACTTCTGTGGAATTTGAGAAAATCCCGACTGTACCGACCGCTGACGAAGTCCTTGACAGGTGTTTCCGGCGTGCTGCGGCTAAAATGAAATTAAAAGCGAATAAAGACCGCGCAAACCAGGATTTCGTACGGGCAGTCAGCCATTCCATTCATGACCGGCTGGTGCATGTAATCCAGACGTTCCCTGAATTCGAGACCCTCCCACCTTTTTACCGGGAGACGGTCGATATCCTCTATGGAATTCCGAGGCTCAAAAAAGCCCTCGGGGCTGTCGGGTGGGCAGCCAGGTGGTCAAGGCTTCACGGCCCTGACCTGATATACGAGACAAGGAAGGGTGGGGACCCTCTTGCGGCCAGGAAGAAAGCAGTGGCACGACTTGCTTCCGTGGTTCACCAGATTGACTCCGAACTCCGGTTCTTAAATGAAGTAAGAAATGTAGTCCGGAAGCTCCCCCACGTGGAGGACATTTTCACCGTCGTAATTGCAGGGTACCCGAATGTTGGTAAATCATCCTTCATCAGGCTGGTTTCCACCGCTGACCCTGAAGTTGCTTCGTACCCGTTTACGACAAAGGGGGTCATCGTCGGACACCGGGTAGACGGGAGGAAACGCATGCAGTTTATTGATACTCCGGGTGTACTCGACAGGTTACCTGAGGAGCGGAACCCCATCGAACGGCAGGCAATGGCAGCAATAACTAATATTGCTGATGTGATACTGTTTATCCTTGACCCGAGCGAGCATTGCGGGTTCCCGCTTGAAGACCAGATGAAACTCTATGAAGAGATTGCCGGTACTATTGATGTACCGGTTGTGGCAGTAGCGAATAAATCTGATATAAAAAGCCTCGAAGGCTATCCCTCGATGTCGACCGGCCAGAACTCGGGAGTTGACGAGGTCCTTCTTACCCTTATGGAATACTGGCGGGAACCCGGGCCCGTTGAAGAACCAGTCACATACCCGGTTACATACTAATCACGTAATCGGATCAAAAATTATTAAAATATCGCCAATTTTTTGTTTAAAGTTAATATATCAATATTTTAAAGAGCTAAAGAGTAGATTTCCTGAATCAGATCACCATCCATTCCCAGCTCCCGCTTACTGCACACCCGATAAAAAAACCAATTATTGCCCCACCGTTTAATGGAGGAAGCCCTGCCTGGGGTTTTCCCTTATTCACAAACCACAGGAGGACTACAAGACCGGCAAGTGAGCCTATTATTGTGCCAAGGGCTGGAATATTGATATACATAAGGCCACCTGATTTTAAGAACATGTTTGCAGAGACCACAAGGATTGCAGGCATGATGAGGTCCCCCATTCCCATAATGAATGCCCCCCGTTCGCCTTCCCCGATCTTCCCTACACCATCCCTGATATACGAATAACTGGCCTTTTTCGGGATGACAAAGAGAATAGGCGTTTTCATCTCCACTACACCTTCTGCAAGGGTGATCATGTGCTTTGTCTTATAAACCGAGATTGCATCGTAAACCGCGAGGAGGACAAGCAGGATCAGTACGGGCACGATACCAAGCGAGATGCCAAAAATCGAAGCCGCACCTGCCGCAATAAGTATCCCGAGGGTATCAATAACATACCATTCCGGGAATAATACCAGGAGAGCAATAGCAAGCCCGGATAGGACGAGAGGCAGGACTATTGCGAGGATCTCATTACTGGTAAAAACAGTCACAATTGAGCTGAAAATATAGACAAACGTGAAAAATATCGAGATTGCAATAATTGCCTCGATCATCTTCCTGTAACGGTATTTCAGCAGGACCAGGAGCACGGCGGTGAATGCAAGGAGGATTGCAATAAAGATCAGTGGGTTGAATACTGATGCCGGGTCTTCAAAAGCGGTAATTCCTGCCGCTTTCATGGGGAGCGACAGGAGCAGGGCACCTGCTTCGACAAGGACCATCATTACCAGCATCCCCGCCAGCGGGATCAGCTGCTTTAACTCCATAATAAAACTCCATTCACCATAGGTAGTTTAATTAGTTGGTCTTCAATATCTAAAAGCATGGATATTCGAGAGTACGCGCGCGATATTATTCTTATTATTATCCTCGTAATCGCCACGGTTGCACTTGTCACGCGCCTCTGGTATGATATTACAATTGCTCTGGGTGCAATACTGATGATGCTTTCCCTCGGGGGGCTCCTCCTGTCGCAGAGCATCCGTATCCGTTCACTGGAACGGAGCATCCAGGTACGTGACAAGGCAATCAGGGCAAATCTTGAGGAGATTTCAGCGAAAATGATCCAGAAATACGATGCGAGTGCAGCCCACCTGGATGACGTCGTCAACGAGTTCGGGAAACGTATCTACCGCTAGAAAATAAACTCCATTGGTTACCATGGGTGTCGCGTTACGTGATATTATCGCAGATTACAAAGTGCCCCTTCCCTGGGAAGCACTCCCGGGCATAGCGGCAGTTGACGCCCATAATGCACTCTACCAGTTCCTCTCGATTATACGACAGCCGGACGGTACGCCCCTTATGGACTCAAAGGGACGTATTACATCCCATCTTTCCGGTATCCTCTTTCGGAATGCAAATTTCCTTGAACGTGGGATCAGGCCGGTTTACGTGTTCGACGGACCCCCACCGGGTTTTAAACAAAAGACGATTGACGAGCGGAGGAGTGCCCGGGTACAGGCCGGTGAACGCTGGGAGGTGGCGCTTGCAAAGGGGGATACGGAAGAAGCCTATAAGCAGGCGAGATCATCATCAAAGGTCGACCGGGACATCATTGAGACATCCAAAAAACTCCTGTCGCTGATGGGGATACCATGCATCGAGGCACCGAGCGAAGGAGAAGCACAGGCATCATACATGGTAATGCGTGGTGATGCGTCATATGTCGTATCCCAGGACTATGACACCCTGCTCTTCGGTGTCCCCATGCTTGTCAGGAACTTAACGATAAGCGGAAAGCGAAAGATTCACGGGAGGAGCCTGACATTAAACCCGGAAAAAGTCACCCTCGCCGAGGTGCTGAAAGGACTGGGTATCACCCGTGACCAGCTGATTCAAATCGCGGTACTTATCGGGAACGATTTTAATCCCGGCGTGAAAGGTATCGGTCCCAAAACAGGGCTGAAACTCGTAAAAGAAGGTTCCTTTGAAAAGACCATGCAGGAAAAAGAACCGGACTTCGATCCAGGGCCTGTGATTGAATTTTTCAGAAACCCGCCTGTCACCAGTGAATACTCCCTCTCATGGCATCCACCAGACACAGGCAGGATCGAAGAGATGCTCTGCGGGGAGTATAACTTCTCGGTGGAACGCGTAAGAAAAGCGCTTGAAGGGATTGCAGGGAAAGCCGGGCAAAAGACGCTTGATAAATGGTTCTAGAATAAACGCATTCTGAGTTTTTTTCAGCCAGAAGATTTTTAATATTTTAATTGGGCGGGGATTTTTCTCATATCGATTAATCATGAACTAAAAAATTAAATGTTTCATTTAATCTGACGCCAGGTATGAGCAAACCGCTGGATTGCGGTGAAATGACCAAATACACCGAATATTACCAGTAACCACCCGAGTAATGGTAACCCGAGTACCCCTTCGGGGAATACCAGGGTCAGGATCCCTGCCACCATGATTAGTAACAGGCGGTCTGCCCGCCCAAGCACACCCCCGTAAAACCTTCCGGCTCCAACGGCCTGGGCCTGGGTACCAAGATAGGAGGACATGAGGACTCCTGTCAGGGCAAAAATTCCAAGCAGCCAGCCGGCATTTCCCCCGCCGATAATACCGGTAATGATAAAAATATCGGCATACCGGTCAACCACGTGATCAAGGAAATCACCCTTCGGGCTCTGGATGTTCATCGCACGTGCGAGGGCCCCGTCCAGCGCATCCAGGCCCGCATTCAGGGCGACCATCACGACGGCAGCTGCAATATAATTGTAATAGAAAAAGATACCTGCAGCAATTGCTGCGACCAGTGATCCAACAGTCAGAATATTAGGGGTCAGGCCCATTTTCATAGCGACTGCAATGAACGGGTTGAACCAGTCTTTTACATGAGGTCTGAAATGGTCAAGGGTCATGTCATAGGCTCCAGGTAGTCCGACCAGTCGTTCTTCCCATAAGAGGAAGGTATCTCCCCCCGGATAAACTGCTCTATCTGTTCCACGCAGGCAGGGATCCCGGCACTTGTCGTATCAATTTCAATGATATTTTCTTCCGGATGAATTTCAAGGGTTTCGACAAGGATCACATCGAGCGCTTCGGCTTCAGCATTCTCCCTTATTTTCTCCTCCGGGTACCCCCTTTTTGAAAGCCTCAATTTGAGGATATCCGGCCTGCAGCGGAGAAGAATCACGCGGTCACAGGGCAGAAGATGGGCGAGGTGCCCTTCAACAAACCCGTCAACCGGACTAAAGGAGGCAATCCATGCTTCCTCATCAATAATG
>JALOPT010000137.1 GCA_025453715.1 Methanoregulaceae archaeon
ATTTATTATAGGGAAATTGCTCCTGGATGACAATGAGTGGCCGTCCCCCGTGAATGATCTGGTATTCCCTTGAAAGGAGCGGCTCATTCCGAAACATTTTGAACAGTTCTGTGGTCTCTCCGGATGCAGGCCTGACGTCAACTGTCAGAATTTCACGGCGGGCTTCTATCCTGTGCTGCGTGATAATTTTTCCAATCGGGATATCTGCCCTGAGGAGGTCATTTAAAAACTTTTCAGGCAGTTGATTAAGGGGGGTATATGATATCGCATATATCAGCACCTCCCCGGAACCAACATTTTTTATTTCGACAACCCTGTGATTGACCGGGCTTCCCGCCATTATTTCAAGCATTTGTGCGACATCGGGGGTTGCAGGGATAATTTCCTGTAACCGGGTAGTTATCATGACCTGTTTTCCGGTGATCGCCTCGAGTAACTGGGTTACAGAGCCATCCGTCCCAAGGAGAATTTTTTGCACGGATGACAGGCGCCCGGTCTCTTCTTCGATCTGTTCCAGGCGAAGAGGGATATTCATCGGAGATGATATTCACTTCTCCCGATATTAGATATTCGTTGGGCCAGGTTTTTCCAAAAAAGTTTTAATAATCAGGGATTCATGTCCAGTCCTATCCCGACAGGGGGCGCTATAGCGGCAGTGCGGACCCCTGGGAGCGTGGTGTAATTTCAGGTTGATCCAAATAGGGAAGGAAAAAAAAATAATTATAATTCAGGTTGGGGAAAGATCAATTGACCAGGGACCTTTTGCCTGTATTTCAAGGTAGTATTTTCCGGCAGGCAGGTTAAGTATTTTTTTCCCTGTATACGATCCCGTCTGGTTGAAAAGGGATGAACCGACCTGTTTTCCATCACTATCAGTGACCCTGACGATGAAATTTGCGTCTCCGGTGTATACTCCTGTGATAATGAGTCCCCCTCCGTCTTTAAGGGTGAAAGGCCTGATATCGTCCCCATTTCCCGTATATGCTGATAGTCCCGTGGCAGTTCCGGGCGTGGATGAAGTGGAGGACGGTGCAGCGGGCGGTGCGGTATCCGCATATGATATCATGCTTATGAAATCAGTACCCGGTATAATTGCACCGGTATCATCCTGCACGTTTACACGAATTAGCTTGATATTACCTGATTCAGGTGTGGATGGAACGTTTCCGGTGACATTTACATGCATTGCCAAATCCCGTTTTGAAGGATACGATAAGACCCAGCCTGAAATATACAGATTCCGCTCGGTGGCGTTAATGACCGGGCTTGGATTGCCATCGAGAGCGGTGCTATAGGACCATTCCGCATTTTGCAGTTCCGTCAGGAGGGCGAGCGTCCTCATGCCCGGGAACGTTTCACCGCCGGTAGGATTGAATTTTATATCAAATGAAACTTTTACGGGTGAACCTGCCTGGTGGTCCCCTTTTGGAGTAATAACGACATTTCTCACTTTAACCGGTGAATCTGCACTTTGCGTGGGAAGTGCAGTTGGAGTCGGCGATACTGCGGTAGTTGCTGGAACCGGTGTTGTTTCGGTAGTGGCAACCGGGGTGGCTGCCTGAGTCTGTGTTGCCGGTGCCTGCACCGGGGCCTGGGTGCATCCTGCAAGAGCAGCAGTAACGATTACCAGGAATATCACTGCAGGGAACATAACGGGAATGCGTTTCATACTGTTACATACGGATATCAGACAATAAACAAATCGATTTTAATTACCCGGGCTATGCAGGTTCCCGGCCGCTTCATAATCAACAGGATCTGTTCAATCGAATATTATGGGATTTCATTCTAAAATCACTTAAAAGTGTTTTAAGTCGAAACTAGATCCTTTATAAGCTGCCGGGAAAAAATTTTACTCCAGTTTTTTCATCAGCCACGCCATATTCCGCCCCAGGATTTTCATCGTTTCTAGCCCCTCCTTGTCCTTCCTGACATCGCCGGGTTCAAGACCCATCCCGATGTTCCAGTACGATGAGCCCGGGACAACCATCTGGCTGATGAAGAAGAAGTGGTTCAGGGTGTCAAACGTGTGGATTGCACCAGCCCGGCGGGCTGCCACAACGGCAGCACCCACCTTGCGCTGGAACATGTGATCATTTGCCCGTGCCACGTATCCCGCCCGGTCGATGAGTGCTTTCATCTCGGATGAAACATCTGTGAAATACGTGGGTGATGCAAGGATAATCCCGTCAGCTTCCACCATCTGTTCGATGCACTCGTTGACAATATCGTTCTTAATCACGCACCGCTGGTCACGGTTCTTGTAACACTTTCCACAGGCGAGGCATCCATGGACCTTTTTCCCTGAAAGCTGCACAATCTCTGTCTCAATGTCCTCTTTTTTCAGCTCTTTAAACACTGCCTTTACCAGGATTGCTGTATTACCGTCTTTCCTGGCACTTCCGTTGAATCCAACAACCTTCATGATAGCTCTCCATACCCGTGTGAGGTGTGATTCCTCTTATAACCACTATCTGGCATGGACGGTACTGCCGGCAATGGAGTTCCGGATTGGATGGACTGAGCATAAGTCAACCCGTCTAGGCCCGCCTGGATAAAAAAAATCCGGCTTATAGGTATATATCTGAAACGGGCACGTCATTCATGAAAATACCCCTTGTTCTGGGCGGTATTGGTTGCATGATCGGACTTAATTGTACCCGGGTGGCAACATGGGATAGCTACATAAAGTAATTCCTCAAACAGTTCGATGACCTGAGGTGAATGGAAACGGAGGAAAAGGATACAGGACATGATCCCGGGCATACCATGGTTGGCAGGGATTTTATTGCACCTTCCCTGCTTGTGTACCATTTTCTTGAATATGCCGGGGCCGGGTTATTCATCGGGGATATCGTCAGGATATGTGACCTTGTGACATCCTTTACGTTCTTTGCCAAAATTACCGGTCTCAGCCACGCGAAACAGGAGCCTTCCTCCGGGAAGATACATGGCAGTCCTGGTGCCGGCATACGTATCCTCGTGGAAGCATTCCCCCTTGGATTTGTTGATGGATCCGGAAAATTCCAGCCCCCCGGGGTTATCCCGGCCGCCAGCTCCCCTGTGAGCAGGCCTGACGCGTCTGATCTTGCTTTTATCAGGGATGTAATGGGCGATATCGAGGTAGGAGCATTAAAATCGGGAAGGGGTGTCATTGAAGATATCCCTGTTGCTGTTCCAAGCGAAGCAGTCCCACAGCATATCGGAATTTTCGGGACGACCGGTATGGGGAAAAGTAACCTCATGAAAGTCTTTGCAGCGTCCTGCATGGACTCCCGGAAGATCGGCCTCCTTATCGTTGACCCACACGGTGAATATGTCCTCGGGCACGGTAAACCGGGGAATTCGCTTGGTTTACTGGATTACATGGGTGGCAGAGAAGGGTTGGCCGTATACTCCACCAGGCCTGCAGATGAAAGGCTCCGGTACGGGATGGAGGAGCTGACTATCGAGCACAATGATTTCAGGATGAGTGATCTGGGTCTCATTTTCCACCTTTCAGACTCGATGTGGGAGATTATCGAGTCCCTTGACCCGTTTTCCGGTGATGAAATTATTGACTTTTTCGTCTCCGAGGGGGTCGAATCTTTACCCTCCCCGCACCGGATCACCAACCAGGAGAGCCGGTACCCGCATATCGTGTATGCACTCCGCGGGGCAAGCACTGGCAACCTGAAGGCAATTCAAAGCCGGATGAGCCTTCTTGTCAGCGAGACCTCGTTATTTCTCCGCCGGAACGGCTCATCGGTCCCGGGTATTATCCGGGACCTCATGGACAACAAGGTCGTCCTTGTCGATGCCCCCCTGATGGGGGAAAGTACCGAGTTGTTACTGCTGTCTGCAATTACACGGGTGGTTATGAAGACATACCAGGAATCTGCCATGTCTGCAATCATGGGACCTGAAAAAAAGGAGAATAAAGTCCTGATTGCCATCGAAGAGGCCCAGCGGATACTCTCGACTGGGGACCACAAGACCCATATATTCCGGGAATGTGCTATTGAGGGCCGGAAATTCGGTGTCGGGCTCTGCATAATTACCCAGCACCCGAAGAATATTGATGCCCGCATCCTTGCCCAGATTAATACCTACATTGTCCTTGGACTTTCAGACAGGAACGACCGGGCCATGATTGCATCCAGTGCCAAACAGGACCTTTCCTGGATGGATACCGAAATACAGACCCTTCGAATGGGTGATGCGGTAATCAGTACCTCCGGGATAGTATTCCCGCTGAGTGCAAGGGTCCACCGGTTCGAACAATATATTCTGCACCTTGAAGCAAAGCGGAAGAGTATTTTGCCCGGGAATTAATTCAGGGAATTAAAATCTTTGTTTAACTGTGTTTATGAATATATCAATCCGTACTGATCAGGTGTTTTCCAAGAGAGCAGTGTAAAAAAACTCTTTTATAATGTGCCCGAGATGGTACGTTCATGAGGATCATGATCCGGTTGGTTATTGCCCTGATGTTAACCGTTTGTATGCTCGTAGCGGGGTGCACCTATTCCCCGCAGCAGAAACCTTTAACGCAAATAAGCCCTCCTGCTACTTCAATACCGGATACCACATCCATCTCCTCCAATGGGTCTGTACAACCAGCAGCAATCCAGACCACACAGGGCCTGATCGCGTTTGTTGACAAGGCTGTGGTGTATGCACGGGAGAACGGGAAAGTAAAAGCCATTGCTGCTTTTAATGATCCGGGTGGAGAGTTCACCAGGGATGGGCTGTATATCTTTGCCGAGGGACTTGACGGGACTGCACTTGCTGAACCGTTCGAACACGAAATCGTCGGAAAAAATATCCTGGACCTTGAGGACCCTTACGGGATCCCGATTGTCCGCAACCTTGTTGATACTGCCCGCAATGAAAAGGGACTCGTGAGTTATAACTACCGGAACCCGTCGAAGAACTACACGATCCAGCCCAAAGT
>JALOPT010000138.1 GCA_025453715.1 Methanoregulaceae archaeon
CGGCACGTGACGGCCAGCGGGATCGAAAACTTCGGGTTGAAGAGCACGTCGATACACTCGCGCCGCACGGCCAGCGGCAGCGCGACCTGATCCCAGAGCAGGCGCGGCGTCATGGGCACGACGACGTGTCTTACGCCTGCCGACTCCGGGACGAGATTCGGTGGCGGCGGCCGCTGGAAGAAAAATACGAACTCATGACCCGACCCGAGCGCGAGCATGGCTCGCAGGAGCTGGGTCGTGTACACGACGACGCCACCGGGGTGCTGCCCGATGTGCCGAAGCATGATCCCTATGCGCAAGCTCTTGATCCTGATACCTGAGTCATCGTGGCCGCCCGGTCCCGGAACCCAACAGCTCCGATGTTATTCGACAGGATCGATACCTGAATGCCGAAAGGGTCGCCTGATGCCCTTTGTTCAGTCGGGCAAGAAGGGTACTTTCCTTGTAAAACCGGTCAGGAGAAAGAGTGAATCCCGTTGCGAGGTAGCTGAGTGCGTCTGATAGTCCATCAAACTCTTTTGGTGATGACCTCATAGCATGCTTTACATTTTCCCTGACATTAAAAACCCCCAGGGGAATATACCCCCGCCGGGCTTCACGAAGTATAATCGCTCCTGCCTGTTTTCCTTCTTGAGCAAGGGCATCGAGAACTGCCATCCTGCAGGAATAATAACACCCTCCAACAGGAGAATACCCTTGTTTTTTCCGGTGTCCTTCATGATCTGCAAAGATCATTTCCTCACGTCCAAGCACGTGAAGAAATGCTTCAATCCATTCGTACTGCCATGCAGTGGGGATCAGCAGGACCGCGTAATGGTTATTCAGGCTGTCAAATTCGTGCACACGGTAACAATCGATGGGTGAATTCCGCCTGACACGGGAGAGTAAATGATCACCGAGCAAGGTATCGCAGGCAGTGATCGACCAGCGTGTCGGGACCAGCTTTCTTTTTCTACCGATCCCGATTGTCCCGACAGAAAACGCTTTCTGAATCCCTGAAAACGAGACCCCTTTGTGATGGAGGTCAATTACTGCCCCGGATGCCCCCAGGTCGGTGTCATAATAGGCCTTCTCGAGGTCGTGGTCCCACCGTCCTTTTATAATTTCAAACTGTTCCATCCTTGCACTTGGACCATGGGGTGATGATTCTTCTGAAAACATCATCCCAGAAGGCGCGGTTTCAAATGTAACTTCGCTCTCTACAGATGAGGATGAAAGGGCTATTTCCTGGAGTTTTTCCACAAAGGGATTATGGAGATTATCTGCGGCTATCCGCTGCTTTCCCCGGACAAGCGATAGACGATAGCTGATTATCTCTTCCTGGGTGATGCCTGCAGGGATCCACGACTCAGGGGAATCCATTATCCGGGTATCCCCGTGGCGGGCTGCAATGATCGGGCCGGCATAAATCTTAGGATACGCGTAGCTCCCGATAAATACCGAAGGGGGTGAACTTCCCTCCATCTCACGCCCGACTTCAACAGACCGCATCTGTGCTGAAAGTGAGCTGGTAATCTGCCTGAGGTACGCCCCTTTTCCTGACGTCATTGTTCATACACAGATGGCAATGTGCAGGATATAAAGCGGAGGAACGCGGCGTGAAAGTGAATACATTCCGGAATGATGCAGATCATTATTGCCACAGGAATGTTCAGGCAATATTATCCCAGAACCGGGACAAAACATCCCAGATACGTCCATGTAACTCCTTTGCTGCGGATTTATCTATATAACCCGGTTGATCCGGGCCGTTCGTTTCACGTTCGTATAATCCCCTGTTAACCTCGATCTGTACCCAGGGAATATCCCTGTGCCAGCGATGAGAAATTGAGATGAACCCACCTGCATACGGACGGTTGATTAACACCGCACTTTCATTTCCAAATTCGCTCCTGAAATGTTGTGCAAGCTCCTGGATCAACCCCTCCGGGCAGGTAGGCAATATTCCCGGCCGGGGTGCCCCGTTCAGATCACCATTATTTCCAAGACAGATAAGTGGTCGTGTGTTGCCCGGGTCATCCTTGTCTGGTAACGCCTGCGGGAGCATACTATGGCAGTCAAATGCGATCATGACCTTTTTTTCATCCGTTAGACGGTCAATCTGCTCATGGTAGGGGAAGAAATACTTCACCATAAGTCGGTGTACCAGGTTAATATCCGGAAACCGGTCATCCCTGTATACCGGCGTCCCAAACCCGGTTATGGATTTGATCGCGCCATCAGGGTATTTTGGGGCAAGATGGTACGGTGGGCGGTTGAGATCGACTACTACCCGGGATACATCGGTATCAATAAATGCAGCAACCCGGGGCCTGAAATTAAAAATTTCCCGTGTTCCCGGGTCACTGTAGAATGTGACCTCCCGGGGGCTCAGGACAACACGGTCACTGACTTCCAGCGGAATTATTGTACCCCCATGGGGGACTGATATAATGAACGGATACATAATTGCCAACCGGGCCTCCGTTAACTTACTGAAGGCCCTGAAAAGATATAACGATGTAGAACCATATTTACCCTCTCACCGGCCAACAACCAATAATCGCCTTATTTTGGCTTTAATATTAATTTATCCCCCTTTAACTGCACATTCAGCGGTTACACTGGGACCGCCCGGCCCTTGAATGGAGGAGTACATGTATAACGAAACGTCTTCACGCGCCTGAAACATTAATGCCAGACATTAACGTGACTGTACTATCATTTTAAGGCATATGAGAGTATATATCTCAATATAAGCAATCCGGGCACCCCCGATCTGGGAATACAACCCGGATTGATGAGGTTGTAACTATGAATAAAATTTTACTTGCCGGGATACTGGTCCTTCTCCTGTTTGTTGGTACCGCCGCAGCCGTGAGCGTGAATTATGCTCAAACACAGAGCATTCCCCTGAATACCGCCAGGGATAATGCCAATTCAGCACTATTATCATACGTTGCCCAGGGTAAGCTGGGTTCCTCAACCGCATTATGGAAAGGGGCATCGCTTTCACCGGTACCGATAATCATCTATGACCAGTCCGGAGTTGTCTACTCCTACCTGTTTGACGTGGTAAACAAAAACGGTATTATCGTCGGGCAGGTCAATGCAGCCGGAAATAAGATTATTGGTGTCCCTGTTATCAGTATAGAAAAGACCCCCCGTTCGTTTGACCCTGCGATTGTTATCCCAAAAATCCGCGAAACTGCACAGGAAGCATATGCAGGTTCAACTATCGATTACGTGGTATTTGTCATGACCCAGGACAAGAAGATCGCTGCAATGGTAATACTTACCGAACAGAACGGGCTGAGCCACCGCCTGATTTACGACATCCGGACATCCAGACTCCTGTCTGAGCGGATTACCTATCCTGGGCTAATCGATGCATCCACTCCATCCTCCGTGTTCGTCTCGATGAGCAGTTCCAGTGCAAGTCGTGCAATCCAGAACTATGAAACCCGGACGAAGTCAGTAGCTCGTGTTGTTCCTGTAATGCGACGTGTTGTACCGGCGAATTACCTGAAACCCACAAGTACCGTAGTTCCAGGTGCATCAGTGGTGAAATCTGCTGAAAAAGGAAATTCCCTCTCATATTATGTAACAGAGCCATTGGTAACAACTCAACTAAGACCATATACCACAGCCATATCCGTTAATATCCCTAAAGAAATGACCCCTGTTTCCACATCCAACCTCAGGCAGCCACTTTCGGTACACCGGTTTTTACTGGTATAACCGGCTAACACTTTTTATACATTTGAAAAATTGGTACCTGTGAATAACCCTGTTGGAGACTCCCCCGACTTGTGAACGATACAATACCACTGTTTTGCATGATTAGAGGGGGTTGCCCCCTGGACCGGGTGAGAACGTCCCTTCATGTGTGTTACAAAAAGCCGGGTAATCAGAGATTCCTTACCAGGCTCTATCATGTCTCTGCCAGCAGGTAAAAAAATGACCATTATGGGTTTTGTTTTAATCTTTTGCATTTCCGTATAACTCTGTGGTACCATCATGTCACCCAAATACCCGGAACACTGGGATAAGAAAAAAAGGAAAATTCCAGGGTTATATTCTCTTTGTAACTGCCATGAACAGGAGTGAAAGCCCTGCAACAAGGGCAACGATACCAATGGCGTAAAATATCCACCTGGGAATTTTCGCAAACAGTGACGTGGATGTAGTTGTTGTGACAATTTCGTCCTCACCCGGATTTCCAGGCGGAATATTGGATGTTACTGAAAGTTCTACAGGGGTTTCCAAAACTGCTGGAGGTGGTGTGGAGGTAGTCAATGTCGGAGAACTCGTCACAACCGTAGTAACAGGAGCAACCGAAACATTCGAAACCGTTGCAGAACTGCTAGCAGATACCCCGCCTGGTTTTACAACCAGTTGTGCTGTGGTAGTATCAGGATTAATATACCCGCCGTGGTCATCATCGATCCTGATATTCTGTAATCTGATAGTGGTTGTTCCGGCAGATACCGCTTCGACGGTTACCTTCGCCAGGGTCGTCCCGGACGCCCCTTCCTCGATAGCTTTTCCAAAGTCAAGCGCACTAATTGTCACACGCCCAGCCGGGAGAGAGGTAGTATTACTCAGCTTTGCCCATGTGGGAAAGGTTACACGGGTAATCTGGCCCGCAGAAGGATTGGTCAATTGAAAATCCATCTGGTAACCTGACAGGCCGGCTGGGAGCGTATTAATCGCGATTTCGTAGGTTACGGTTGACCCCGGCAACAGGGTTACACCGGGAGGACTAAGGCTTATCGTCGAACCTTGTGACGCAGAGACTGTGCCGGAAGCAGCGATCACAAGGATCATTACAAGAAACAGCAGGAGGGTTTTCATTGTATCACACAGCGGTACCTGGTGTCCCGGAAGATGTTTAATATTCTGAATATGTTGAATAATCAGATAAAGATATATCAGGAGAAGACCTACCATAAGAGCGGAGAAAACACGTGAGGAAGAAGGAAACCGCTGATTGCGACTCAGATACATGCCGTATAGAGGCAATTCTGACGGTAGATGAGCGGGGACAGATTGTTATCCCTAAAGAAGTCAGGGAATCTGCAAAAATGGGAGCAGGGGACCGGCTTGCGCTCGTCAGCTGTATGAAAGACGGGGAAGTCTGCTGCGTTATGCTCATCCACGCTGACCAGCTGACATCAATGGTAAGAAGCGCCCTGTCCCCTGTGATGAAAGACATTATCGGGGAGGGGTTATCGTAATGACTGAAAAGGAGCTGCATGAACGAGCAAAAGCTACTGATTCCTGTGGTTGCCCACCGGGGGAATGTTGTCCGGCTATCCGTCATGAGGAGCGGTCAGGGCATTCCCTTCCGGAGGACAGGTGTTCGTGTAAAGGTCCTAACCTCGGTAATAGCACTCATAAAGAGCCCGATGTCGGGATACACCTGCAGGACCGGGCGGATATCCCATCCATCCCTGCCATTACTCCGGTATCGGGGACACTGGACTCCGGAGACATGATTGACCACATTCTCGCGAGGCTGGGGCAAAACCGTACTGGTCAACGGGTGACTCCCGGACTCTATTCCATCGGATGTCCCGGCCCGGGATCCCCTGTTATCGTGACGGCTAACTATTCACTGAGTTTTGATGCTGTCCGGTCGTCTCTTGAAAGCATGGATGCCTATATCCTCGTGCTTGATACCAAGGGAATAAATGTCTGGTGTGCAGCAGGAAAAGGAACATTCGGCACTGAAGAGCTTGTAAAACGTATCCGGAGTACAGGTCTGACCTCGGTTGTCAATCACCACCGAATCATTCTTCCCCAACTTGGCGCTCCCGGTGTAGCAGCCCACGAAGTCCACAAGGCGACAGGGTTTCATGTTGAGTATGGACCCGTAAGGGCTTCAGATCTCCCGGAATTCCTCAGGAACAGGGTTGCAACCCCCGCCATGCGGGAGGTAACATTTGATTTATGGGAAAGGGCTGTACTTATACCCGTTGAACTTCGAAGCGTGGCACTTTATTCAGTAATTGCAGCAATTGCTTTATGGTTCATCGGTGGATGGCTGCCTGCAGGATGTTTTATCGCTGCACTCCTCGCAGGGACGGTGCTTTTCCCTGTTTTTCTTCCATATCTCCCGACGACAGACTTCAGTACTAAAGGGCTGGTACTGGGAATTATCGTTGCAGCCCCTTTTGCGGCTATTGGATTCCTTACAATTGGTGAGGGAACCCCTTTATGGGTTGGAATTGCCGCGGTAATTGCGATACTTTTCACACTCCCTGCCATTACCGCATATCTGGCACTTAACTTTACAGGGTGCACCCCTTACACTTCAAGGACAGGGGTTCGGAAGGAAATTTACCAGTATATACCTTTCATGGCAGGATTTGCAGTCACTGGTGTCATCAGCGCCATGTTGACAGGATTCACGAGATACCTCGGGATGTGGTGAATTGACGATATTTAATTCCTACGCCGAAAATACCCTGGTATTTTATCAGGAGAAGTGTATCGGGTGTGAGCGGTGCTCAGAAGTCTGCCCTCACAGGGTTTTTTCAGTCCATGGTCCGCGGGCATCCCTCCAGCGGCCGGAGCGTTGCATGGAGTGCGGGGCCTGCCAGAAAAACTGCCCGACAGGTGCAATCAGCGTTGAGAGCGGGGTTGGATGTGCCTATGCAATGATCTATTCGGCGCTGACAGGGAGAAAAGAGGTAACCTGCGGCAGTGACGGGTGTTGTGGGGGCCAGGATGAATCCGGGGACGCCTGCAGTTGTAATGGTTCCGGCCAGTCAGCAGATTGAATGAAATAACAAGAAAATCCGGTTTACACGTGTATTCATGAATGTAATCCTGTCAAATCTAAAAGTCCGGTAAAAGACAGGAGTATGGATTTACTCCTGAATACCCGCCTTTTTCTTTTTCAGTTCTGGTACTATTACTTTCCGGATGGAAGCCGAATTCGGGTGAATAAAGATCAACTGGTCTCCAACGACAATCAATTCGCCTAATGGCCTTCCCTTTCCGACGGACTGGGAATAATGGGCACGTATGGCAGCATCGCGGGACGCTGAGCTGTCGAAAGACTGGGCATAAATGGTGAAAGACCTGCCTTCTTCATCCATAACGGTATAACTGTGCCCCCCCGTTACACCTTCGATTGGCGGCGTGATATTTTTATCACTGACAACTTTCAACCCGGAAGCTTCTGCAGCTTCACGGAGCAGGTTACCAGTTGTGACGTGGTAGGGCTCGGGGTTTGTCCAGATCATGAGCGCTCCAATCGGGAGCAGTATGACAAGCAGGATAATAAGAATGACTGCCCAGGTCTCCCTGTCTATATCAGTCATAGGTTCCCTCCATTCTCATGCACTGAAATATAATGCGACATGT
>JALOPT010000139.1 GCA_025453715.1 Methanoregulaceae archaeon
CGTAACGTGCGTAAAACGTCTGCATCCCGACTTCACGGGCAGGTACAAGGTCACGGTGCGGGCTGTCCCCGATCATCGCCGTCACAGAACTTTCACTGCCAAGTTTTCTGAGGGCAAGCAGGAACGGAGCAGTATCCGGCTTTTTTCTTCCGGTCATCTCGTAGGTCACGATATGGTCGAATGCCCCGGAAAGGCCTGCTTTCTCCAACCTGCGCCTTGAATGATACATATCCGCATCCGTGACGAGCCCGAGCGGGATCCCCTTTCGCCGGATTTCAAGGACAACTTCAGTGACCCCGGGGTATGCGGTGATGTTTTTTAACTTCTCCTCCTCGTACAGACTGCAGATCTCGTAATACCGCGGTATGGTAAAAAGATCATGATCGAGGAGGTAATCCCGGATGTTCCTCCAGTCCTCAAATCCCCAGTCAGGCCTGAGGAAATAGCCAAAAAGGTCCTCTCCGTCATCCATTCCCAGGTACTCCGATGCGGCATCACATGCAGCCATCTTTGCACCAATAAGGTCAAAGAGGGTATTATCCATGTCAAATAGTACTGCCCTGATCCCAGGTGATCGTTCATCCGCCATCTGATTATCCTGTCTTAAAATATTCTCTTAAACCAATGTAATTGATTCCATTGTGCTACAAAAGGCAGGATAAAAAAAAGCGTATGAATCTCCAGGATCCCCACAAAAATGGAACAGCCCTGGTTTTACATGAGCTTTTTCATCCGGACGATATTAACCGGATCGCCCCATTGTGCAATTGTTATCACATCAGGGTTCCATTTTGCCGTGAAGGAGACCACCATTCCGTCCTCTGCAAATTCAGTATCGAGATCAACTGGCAGGTACTGAACAACCCCTGATTTTCCCCCTGTATCAACTACGATACCGTAAAAACCTCCTTCACTGGAGATGAATGTCACATTCCCTATCCCATAGATATACCCGGCATTCCCGGAGATTTGCCGCATCAGGACAAGATCAATCGGAATTCCTGTCTGGACCGGGTAATAGGGGTTCGGAATTGTGCGCCCTGAAAATGAGACTTTGTCCCCGTTTTTAAAGTGATCAGCGGGGAACGGGGACGGGATATAGATAAGCCCGTCGTCACCGGTAATCTTCAACGGTGACCCGAACATATCAGGTAAATTCAGTACTCCGGTCCCGTCCATAACCGTCCGTTCCGGTACCATCGTATTCGTGCAGCCCGAAAACGTGCAAAGCATAGCAAGTATCAGAATTAGAAGGAGAACATGTTCGTGGTCATTCTTCATATCTTGGTCTCTTCACCACGCAGAAATAAGTAATTTCCTCATGTCATGTCACCCGGGCCAGCTTCGATAGGAACAGGGAAATCATGATGAGACCTTGTGGAGTGCTCGACCACAGCTTTAATACCTGCTCATCCAATAAAGGGAAAACGGGGAGAACGATATGATACTAAAACAGATAACTTCGGAAGGACTCGCCCACCACTCGTATTACCTTGGGTCCGGCCGGACAGCGGCAGTTATTGACCCACGAAGGGACTGTGACGTGTACCTCGATATCGCACGTGGTCTCGACCAGCAAATTACCTTAATTTTTGAAACGCACCGGAACGAGGACTACGTTACCGGTTCACGTGAACTTGCGAAGCGAACAGGGGCAGGAATTTACCATGGTCCCGTGACTGCCTTTTCCTTTGGTTCAAGAGTAGAAGAGGGGCGGAGTTTCCAGCTTGGCGACCTTGAACTATCGGTACTGGAGACCCCTGGACATACTCTGGATAGCATATCGCTGGTAGTCAGGGACAAGAAAGTCTCGGATGACCCGTACCTTGTATTCACCGGGGATGCACTCTTTTCCGGTGATGCCGGCCGCACCGATCTTCTTGGCAGGGGCAGAGGTGAAGAGGCAGCCGGGATGCTCTATGACAGCATATGGAATAAGATACTCCCCCTTGGAGACGCAGTCCTGCTCTACCCGGCCCACGGGGCGGGGTCTGTCTGCGGGGCTGACATTGTTGATCACCCTGTGACCACAACCGGGTACGAGAAAAAAACAAACCCTCTTCTCCGGAAGGACCGCACGGATTTTATCGGTTATAAAACCCGCGAGCACCATTATGTGCCACCATATTTCAGCAGGATGGAGGTTGTCAACCTTGAAGGGCCAGCCGTCATGGGACAACTCCCGGATCTGATACCGTATACCAACCGGCAGGTGAAGGAACTGGCTGCAAAAGGTGCCCAGCTCCTGGATATAAGGGCCCCGGGAAGTTTTGGCGCAGGTTATATCGAAGGGAGTCTCTCTGTCTGGCGCGAGGGTCTTGCCGCTTACATGGGGTGGTTCCTTCATTATGATGCACCAGTCATCCTCGTTGACGATTTCAACCTTGATTTGGACCCGGTCATTCGCCAGTTTGTCCGGCTTGGCTATGATAACCTCAAGGGGTACCTCGCAGGGGGGTTCCCCGGATGGTATAAAGCAGGAGAACGTTTCAGCAGGCACCGGGTATGGTCGGCCCGTGACCTGCACACGGTTATTGAGTCTGGTACAGAAGACTTGTACCTTCTCGATGTCCGGGATATCCATAACCGGGAAAAGGCAGGACACATCACCGGTGACCACCATATGTATGTCGGCGAGCTCCCCGGGAGGATCCAGGATGTTCCGGAAAATGCAGACATTGTTGTGTACTGTGATGCCGGATACAAGGGCTGCCTTGCGGCAAGTTATCTTTCAATCCATGATTATCCACGTGTGA
Organism: Methanoregulaceae archaeon; assembly: GCA_025453715.1. Lineage (GTDB taxonomy): Archaea > Halobacteriota > Methanomicrobia > Methanomicrobiales > Methanospirillaceae > CAIKOD01. The sequence continues at coordinate 2,757 of JALOPT010000139.1, forward strand.
CAAATATTCTTGGTGGTTTTGCGGGCTGGTCCGCGGCTGGCCTTCCTGTAGAGAAATAACCGGCTATTGATTTTCAAAATCCTTTTTAATGTGCGGAGTCAGATTTCCGGAGAGATTACATCGGTAAAAGACTAATCCGGGTTTATTCACGGGGAATTACCTGGTAGTGTTTCCCATGTCATCCGTTTGTAATCTGCCGTTATGTGGCTTACGGATGGAAATAAAATTACAAATCTTTATCAATAACTGCCGGATATTCACATAAGATCGGAATGGAGATTGTAAAGATCCCTAGGATGGAAAAAGAGGAATACGACAACCTTATAGAAGAGGGCTATATCAGCCGTATTGCGTTCCAGGGCGAAAAATACCCCTATATTGCCCCATTTCTCTATGTTTTTGATGGCCAGTTCATATATTTCCTCTCGACTAAATACGGGAAGAAGATTGAATACTTCAGGAAAAGCCCCTATGTTTCAGTGGAAGTGGAGAAATACACGAAAGATCTTTCGTGTTACACCTTTGTCACCATGCAGGGATACCTGGAAGAGGTGCATGATTCGATCGAGAAAAAACTCGTCAGGCAGCGTTTTGTAGACCTGATAAAGGATAAGCACCTGTCCCTGAATATTCTCGCAGCGCTCGGGCATTCCCCGCTCGACCCGGCTGAAGCGATTGCACAGGAAGAACGGTCGCTTGTCTGGAAACTTACCGGTGTTAAAGACCTTGTCGCCCTGAAAAATCTCTGATTATTTTTTTACTTTCCCCCTGGCCCCCTGGTTTTTTGTACATTTGTTCAAGGTCTGCAATTACGGTTCCCGGGTCGATGGACGGATAGGAACACGCGTGGTTCTTACAGACAAAGACGGTCGCGTTCCCCCCCGTATCCCGCATATCTTTCGTAAATCCAGATATACGGTCGATTTCGTACGGTCCCTCCCCGCCCGGCCTGTAGAGTAATACAAGAGACGGGAAAAACCGGGAATTAATTGCCTCCTTCATGGCAACCATGTCCGGGCCCCTGTCGAATCCGACCAGTACCACGCTTGCAGCCGGTCCGAATGCAAAATCAAGTGAAGAAAGAAACTCCGTATACCCTGCAGGTGACTGTTCAACAAGCGCATAAAATGACCCGGCCAGGTCCCATGCCTGTTCATGGTACCTGGAGCTGGTTATCATCAGGCCAAGCCGTACCAGATTTTTCAGGGCAACTGAGTTGACAGAAGGGAGCGCACCGTCATAGATATCTTTCTGGCGGATGAGGAGATCGGTATCTTCATCGTGCGATATGAAGTATCCTCCTCCAGCGCGGTCAAGGAAGTGACGGCTGAAATAGTCCTCGATCCCGATCGCTGCCTCCAGGTATTCTGGTGCAAACGTTAGCTCATACAGGTCCAGGAGCCCGGCACAGAAGTATGCGTAGTCAGATGCCACCCCGCGAATGCCGGCCGTTCCATCCCTGTACCGGTGAAGGAGTTCACCTTTCCCGGTCCGCATGGTGCCGAGAATGAAATCAGCGGCATTCGTTGCTGCTTCGAGGTACCGGTTATCACCGAATGCCCGGGCAGCAAGTGAAAGGGCAGAGATTACAAGTCCGTTCCAGTCAGTAAGTACCTTGTCATCTTTAGATGGGGGGACGCGTCTCTTCCGGATAGCGAAAAGGAGCCCCTTCGCATCTGAAAGGGTATCAGCCAATCCATCTTCCGTGAGCGGGGTTGATGGTTCAGGTCGCTCCGGGGCCGGAGAAAGGTGCAGGATATTTTCCCCGGTCAAATGCCCGGTTTCCTGTGAAAAGAAATTCCCTTCCGGCCTGATGTGGTATGTCCTGATAAAAACGGGCGCATCATCCCCAAGTACTTCCTTGATTTCAGCGTCTTTCCAGAGGTAGTATTTCCCTTCAATTCCCTCGCTATCAGCATCTTCTGCAGAATAAAATCCTCCTCCCGGATCGCGCATGTCACGGAGGAGGTAGGTGAGGCATTCCTCTGCTGTTGTGCGGAATGACCCGTCGCCCGCTACCCTCAGCCGCGTGTGTAGCCACAACTTGATTGCGCCGACACTTCCGGATGATCTGACTCCCGAACATGACGCACCTCCTGATGTGT
>JALOPT010000140.1 GCA_025453715.1 Methanoregulaceae archaeon
ATTAACGATCCCTCTGGTCGACCCGATTATTGTAAATATGCGGCATGGCAAAGCCCTGTTACGGTTTTAAACCACCTCACGGGGAAGACTCCGGTTCAGAAAGACTGCCAGAGAGACTTCTTAAATGCAGATGCTGTTTTTTCATTCATTAACGATAATTTGTGCACAAATTGGAACCCAGTCGCAACAAATCGTACATTAAAATATCCTGCAGTGGCATGGACCTATGATCCAAAAATACGTAATCCTTATAACGTAACATTTTCAGTGACAGGGATCGCCAGCCAACACTCCTATTCTCTCCTTGGTGTAACGGGAACAAAATCTGGAACCACCTGGACTTCAAAATATATAGTCTTACGAAATCCTTTGGGAATTGGCGGCGGAGACCCGGGGGGGGTAAACCTCTTCAGCGGAACCTGGTGTAACATTAATCTTAGCACAAAAGACGGATTATTCGCGCTCGCAGTCGATGACTTTGTGAAGTATTTTGAAGGGTTCGCGTGGGTTGTGTAATATTCCTGAAAAAGGTATACTCTATGCACAAGATGGGAAAGGGTTGGGAAAGACCGGTGATCAAAGTTCCTTTCTCTTTTTTTTTCTGCATATGCGCTTTTTTTGTTTTTTTTACGGGTATTTTCCCGGTTTCTGCTTCTCTGAATGGTACTGAAACCGTGATTTCGACCGATATATATAATACACTGACCTATGCACCATCACTTTACGGTGACCGGGTAGCATGGTCGACTCAGGATATTGATGATAATCCTGCTTCCGGTAACAGCAGCAGATATATCATTATTTCTGAAATTGCCCATGGAGATCAATATGTTATACCTTCTCCCATGACCTCCTGGAATTCAGCACCTGCAATAGATCTGAATACGATAGTCTGGATGCAGGATCCGGATTGGGTTAATTATCAAATCGTTGCGTATGATTTGAATACCGACACACAGATTGCTGCAATTCCCGTTACTCCTTGGGATTACTATTCTGACGCGAAAAATAACGTGCTCCCCCAAATATCCGGCACATCAATCGTCTGGCAGGATTATTCCCACGGTAACTGGGATATTTTCTATTACAATCTGACCTGGGCGCCGAAAACACCACCAGTGCAGATAATTTCAGGAGGGGAAGATCAGAAAAATCCTGAAATTTCCGGAAATTATATCGTATACGAGAACTGGAGCGACCTCAGATCTTCAGTTTACCTGTATAATCTTTCAAACAGCACATCCATCAGGATTTCAGCATCTGATAATGATGTTACCCCCGCTATAGATGGTACAAACGTCGTCTGGCAGACCCTTAGTGCTGAGGGAAGGAAGAGAATAATCCTGTTCGATCTCAATACCGGGCAAACACAACAATTAACCCCTTCAAATGCGGAATTCGACCAGACAAATCCAAAAATCCAGGGAAATTACATAGTCTGGGAAGATACCCGTGAACGAAACCCCTCTTTTGATATTTACCTTTATGATCTTTCTGACGGTTCAGAACACTGGCTCACCCCATCATCGGGAGGGGATAAATACATGCCCGCGGTGTATGATAACCGTGTCGTGTGGGTAGATGCCCGTGCAATGGATAGCGGTGGATCCGATACAGATATTTACCTCCTGACTCTTGGTACACCCGAAACCTGTCCTGTCGCGGATTTCACGGCCGACAGTGTTGTCGACCCCCCGGGAGGAATGGTCCGGTTTACTGATGCTTCACAACGCGGTACCAGCCCCATAACTTATCGTCTCTGGAATTTCAGTGATGGATCTCCATGGGAAAATGATCCTGCACCCGCCAGTACCCATAGTCATACCTTCAGGAGTCCGGGGATATTTACGATCAGACTGACAGTAGGAAATGAAAAGTGCAGAAACATTTCCACGATTTCACCCGGCCATTCAGTCTTTATTGACAGCCCGCCGGTTGCCGATTTTACTGCAACTCCGCTGGAGGGACTGGCACCTCTCACGGTCAGGTTTGAAAACAGGTCTTATGGTGCTCCGACATCTGTCGAATGGAACTTTGGTGACGGTACTCCGATATCAACAGCAAGCACCGAAATACATACATTTCCCGAAACAGGAAAGGAATACCACGTTTCTTTAACCGCTGCAAACACCCATGGAGATTCTACAGCCACACAAATCATCAGGACCTTCATGGGCAGCAGGAGCAGATCTGTAACACCCGTCAATGGTATCACGGTTGACCGTCGTTTTAAAGGGCAGTTCCTTACCTATGACCCTGCAGTCCTTCCATTATTTTCACCTGATCTTCCGACAACATACCTGACCGTTTATCCCTCGCCAAATTATGGATGGAAGAGTATTTCCTTCCGGTCATCGGATAAATCCGGCGTTCACCTCAATCCAGCGGATAATACGTTTCATACAAACCTTTCAAGGATCTATTTAACAACATCCGACTCGATTGCCACCACGACCGGCACAATTCCACGGTTAGGAAATAACTGGAGTGTCAGTTACCGGATTAATACTACCGTTTATCCGACACAAAGTTCGTTCGATATCATATCAAGGGAAGGGGCATCGGAAAGCGATCGTAAAATATTCGATGACATCGCTTCACGAGTACCGCCATCCGGTACCCTTGTCCGGGATATCGCTTATACTGCAACGTTTACCCGAAGAAATATAAGGAGTGACGGTATTGCCCTCATCAATATGAGTGTCAGCCAGGACTGGGTAAAGGGACCTGATGCCGAGACAACACTTGCCGAAGGACGGGATTTAACCTATATTATCGGGTACTGGCAGGATAAAGCGGGAAACACGATCGGAGGGATCCTGCAAAAACGCTTTGTCACATCTCGTGATGGTATGGACTACTACGAAGCGGACGTCCCGGAATCTTTTGGGGATCAGTCCACCTTTGCCCTGGTGAAGCTCTCGGGTTCTGGTAATCCGATCCAGATGATCTCCTTCCTTCTGGCACAGGTTATCAACCCGCACTATGCCGGAGGGGGAAATAGACCCGACGTGGTAAAGACCGTGATTACACCGGAAATTAAACCCTCGGTTACCCCGGATGGGGGGAAAAACGCCAGGATCTACACAAATGCACAGGGTGTCATCACTCAGGCAACTACGCTCACCTCAAATGATGGTTTTGCATCCATCTCGCTCGGTACTGGTGTGGTTGCAACGCATACCAATGGCAGTCCTCTCTCATCGATAAGTATTACACGAATTTCCGGGGAAAATCTGCCGGCAGATTCCTCAAAAACAGCGTTAACTGCTGCGGGGATGTTTTACGAAATCCTCCCGGACGGAGTGACATTTTCCCCGCCAATTCCGGTCTCAGTTACCATCCCGCAGGCACAGTGGGGGTATGAGTATGTCATACAGGAATTTGATCACGCAACGGGAACATGGCAATCCCTCCCCGGTAATTACGATCCAAAAACGGGAATCATCTCAACTCATGTTTCCCATTTTTGCTGCCTTGCATTATTCATCAAAGCGCCGTTTGTCGAAAATACTGTCAGCCCCAAACCCACAAAAACACTCCTGGTTGCCTCAAAATCCTCGATTTCCACGAACGTTGAAATGTACAGCTGGATCATCTCCTCACTGCAGCAAAATCCTATAATTATTGGTATTGCGTTTGTTATCCTCGCGGGAGTCGCATATTTTGGGTGGTGGAAGAGGCGGCTGTAATAAGGAGTGAAAAACCCTGTGGCAGGGGAAAGAAGATATATTTTTCCCGGGGTTGCCTGAAACAGAAAAAAATATTTTCCTCCCTAAAACCTTTCCTGATGATCGTAGAGTGTGGGAGCGGGTTTCTGCTGGGTAATGTCCATCTCAATGCCTTTGATAAACCTCATGGCGATAATTATTACCGGAACAATCTCGAGTCGGCCCAGCCACATCAGAATGATGAAGATCCATTTTATCGAAAAAGGGCTCGCTGCCGAGATGAATCCGACAGTAAGACCGACGTTACTCAGCGCTGAGACCAGTTCAAATATGACTTCATCGATTCTGAAGGATGTGATGTACAGGTGGAGGGATACGATTGTCGCCACAAATATCGTCAGGACATAGACAACGATTACCAGCATATTCTTGGAGATCGCCAGCTCTGAAATCTCTTTTGAAAGGTTTTTGCCCCCGAAGCGGAGGGGAATAAGAACGTTGCTGCTCACAAAGAACCGGCGGAACCACCACCGCACTCCTTCATAGGCAAGTATTACGCGGTTGACTTTGATACCCCCGGCAGCACTTCCCATGGTTCCGCCAATAAACATCATCATTCCGACAACGGCAATCGGGATAGCCACCCAGTGGTGCGGATCCGAGTTCTGCAGGCCACAGGTGCAAATCGCCGAAACAGCGCTGAACGTTCCCTGGCGGAGCGCAGTGGTGAGCGACAGGTTGCTGAATATAAACAAATCCCAGGAGGTGAACACCGATCCTGCAACAGCAATCAGCAAAAATATTTTTACCGTCTTATCCCGTAACATCTCCCGGATTTTTCCATGATAGAGGAAAAAGAAAAGTTTGAACGGGATTGCTCCTGCAAACATTAACGGAATCAGCATTGTTTCGAATACGGATCTTGGGAAGCGTCAATTCGACTTCATTAACACGGAACAGGTATTTGAACATATCCCCAACCCATTGGAGACACTCAAGGAGTTAAGCAAGTGCCTCAAGACAGACGGTATTCTCCAATGATTCAAATGCACCCTCGCGTTTCTTGGCAAAGTCGGCCGGGGGATTTG
>JALOPT010000141.1 GCA_025453715.1 Methanoregulaceae archaeon
CACTTCCTTCCCCTGGCTGACTGCCACCTCAAGGACCATCCCCTGCATATTGCTCTTGATACCGCCCCTGATATCCCCGCGGGGTATCTTTGGTGCGGGCGATCCCTTCGTCTCAACGGTGCTCCCTTCCACCGAGACAATTCTCACGGAGAAGATCTCCCCGTCTACCTCTACCTCCATGGAACTGGGCATATCAGGGACTGCAGCAACAGGAGCTTTTTTTGAGGGTATTATCTCGGGGATCCGTTCTCCCTTTAAAAACGACGGGGCAATTGCAGGGTACAGGATATAGGTAAGCACGTCCTCTTCCGCTTTAACGAGGCCTAACCTGATCGCCTCTTCTTTCATTTTCGCGTACGAGGGGGGGAGGAGATCTGCCGGCCGGACAGTGATGACCTTTTCATCCCCGATGATCTCTTTACGTATCTCATCGCTTATTGGGGCAGGAGATCGCCCGTACAGGCCGCGTACGTAATCTTTCACCTCGTTTGTTACGTTCAGGTACCGGCCCCCCATCAGTACATTCATGACTGCCTGGGTACCGACAATCTGCGAGGTCGGCGTAACCAGTGGTGGATACCCCAGGTCCTCTCTTACTTTCGGTATCTCGGCGAAGACATCATCCATTTTATCAAGAGCATTCTGTTCCTGCAACTGTGAAACGAGGTTTGAAATCATGCCACCGGGCAACTGGTAAATCAGGACATCACTATCAACACGTTCTGATATCGGGTTGATAAGTCCCTCATAGGTCCCTCTGATCTTCAGGCAGGCATTTCTCAACCGGCGGAGGGCTATCAGGTCGATTCCCGTATCCCGCCGGGTCCCCTTCAGCGAGGCCACAATACTTTCTGTAGGTGGCTGTGAAGTCCCGAGTGAAAACGGGGACATCGCCGTATCCAGGATGTCCACCCCGGCATCGATTGCTGCCTGGTAACTCATGGGGGCGATACCACTCGTAGAGTGGCTGTGGAGACAGACCCTGGTATCGATCTCATCTTTTATGCCCGATATCAGCTCCCGGGCGGACTTGGGCATGATAAGCCCGGCCATGTCTTTGATACAGATCGAATCGCAGTCTTTCGCATAGAGATCTTTTGCCATCTCAATAAATGTCCGCGTGGTATGGACCGGGCTTGTTGTATAGCTGATAGCTCCCTGGAGGTGTGCCCCGACGTCCTTGATTTTTGCGATGGAGCGCTCCATGTTCCGGATATCATTCAGTGCGTCAAATACCCGGAAGACATCAACACCGCTTTTCCATGATAGTTCCACGAATTTATCAACCACGTCGTCGGAATAATGGCGGTACCCGACAAGGTTCTGCCCGCGTAGAAGCATCTGGATAGGGGTCCGTTTCAGCTCAGCCTTTAAAAGCCTGAGCCGTTCCCAGGGATCTTCCGCAAGGAACCGTATTGCTGTATCAAAAGTCGCGCCACCCCATGCTTCCACTGAAAAAAAGCCGATATCGTCAATCTCCCTTGCTAAGGAGAGCATATCCTCAGTCCGCATCCTGGTCGCAATAAGAGACTGGTGGGCGTCTCTCAGCGTAGTATCCGTTATTAGTAATTTTTGTGGACCGGCAACACTCATTCTGCACCTCATATAGAATGCGGGAGCTTGTCGCAAATATGGAAGCTAAAGCCTCTCAAAAGTTCAGTGTAGAAGTATAAAAATATCACGAACAGGGAAGATTGCAATGAATAAAATACAGATCGCAACAATTCCACTGACATAATCCGGAATCTTTGGATGGAACTCCGGGCAGAGGGTACCCCCTTTTCTGTATCCCCGCACCGTGAGGAGGTCTGCCTGGTCGTGTGCACGCCGGATCTGGTTCAGCACGAACATCCCGATTACCGGTACAAGGGTGGAAATACCCAGGGGTACTTCCTTCTGGCGCAATGCGATCCGGATTTTCGAACTGTCATCTTCCAGGTCATTCAGGGCCTCCATGCTCATCTCGGCAATTAACCCCGGATCGAAGCCGCGCCTCCCGAAGAGCCATACTGATACCCTGAAGAATTCTCCAGGGACATAGGCCGTATACGCATAGAGTGCGAGCAGGAGAATAACCGTCATGCGGATGAAATAGGACAGGCCATTCCCTGTTGTGAATTCGGATATTCCCGATACCACCACGATCATGGAGAGAAAAAGAATTGCTGCAGGCCTCCGGATACAACGGAGCCTCCCGGGGATGCAAATCCAGTACAGGAATGCGAGTGCGGCTCCGGCAAGGCTGATAAAAGCTGCCACAGAGAGCACGATAATAACGAATATCCTTATTCTCGGGTCCTGCATGTGGCCTCCATTACCGCTTCCGGAGAGATATTTCCAGGCGCCAGCCCTCGTTCAACAAGGTCCTTAATATGACGCGGTGCAAGGCTCCACCGGGAGATAGCTGCCGGGACCCGTCCGCATGAAACAAGAGTACCGTCCCTCATCTCCCAGATATAATCCACCGGGGGAAGCCAGGTCTGTTCATGCGTGCAGATTATTACTGTTCCATGGCCTCGTTCTACGATTTTCCTGCAGATTGCCCTTTTTTCCCGGCAGTCGAGGGCACTGAACGGTTCGTCCAGGATAAGGAGGTCCGCATCACAGGACAGGACACATCCGAGGTGCAGGCGTTTCAGCTCGCCGCGGGAGAGAATAGTTATGTCCTGCTCACCGCGGCCGGAAAGCCGGGTAGAAGAAAGTATTGCATCCGGATCGAGGCCCCAGGAACGGACCTCTTCGTTTAAGGTAATCCCGGTCGTGTGGTACTCCGGGAACTGCATCGAGAGGAGGGATTTCCGGATTTGCGTATGTCGGACCGCCCCTGCACCAGGTTGTACCAGGCCTGATGCGATGAATGCCAGGGTCGATTTTCCGCTCCCCACCTTCCCGCTGACGAGGTGGACCCCCTCTTCGAACAGAGCATCCGCGGTGAAGTGGAACTGCTCTCTCGTATAGCTGACATCCTCAAACAGGAGGGGCATTTTTTGAAAGCCTCCATGAGAGTGGATACAGGCAGTCTCCGGTCAGCTCAGTAAAAACTTCAACGGGAGTACCATAACGGGTCACCATGCCCCCTTGAAGCAGAATTACGTGGTCTGCACAGGTTGCCGCTTCCATATCCTGCGTACACCATACCAGGTACGTTGCCTGTGAGTCCGTGATCATCCGGGTAAGGGTGTTGGTACTCTCCTGGTCGAGGTGAGAGTCAGACTCATCGAGTACCAGGACGAGAGGTCCTGTCACCATCGCGGTTGCCAGGGAAACAAGGACTTTCTCCCCTCCGGACAGGTCACGGGTCCGCCTACCAAGCAGGTGGCTGATTCCTGATTCCCGCGCAACAGAATCCACCAGGGTCCTGGCATCCGGGCAGGTGTCATACCTGAACCGGAGAGGGGAGGCGATCTCGTCCGAAACGGTCCCAAAAAGCAGGTTCCTGTCAGGGTATTCATTCAGCCACCCGGTATCAACCGCTGCAGGGCTTTTTCCATCAATTAGAACGGTTCCCGGGTGAGGGGTAACAATCCCCGCTATTATTTTTAACAGCGTGGTTTTTCCGCTTCCGTTCGGACCGATGATGACGGTAGAGCCAGGGGGGATTTGGAGGGAGGGAATTTTGAGGATCCCGTGTTGAACCGAGGAGAGTTCGATCATGGTCGCTCACCCCCCACCGGTTCATCATCTCCGGCCTGGATCATATCATTACTGGGGATCCGTTTTCCGATTGAATGTGCAGCCCATGCCTTGACCGCATCGCCGGGTAAAAACGGGAGAACGCCTATAACAGTCGCCTGGAGCAGTGACATCCCTGTCGAAAAAGCGAGCCAGCCTGCACCAAGGGTATAAATAAACGCCTCCGCCGCGCATATGCCGGCAATATTCCACGCGAGGGCCCGTTTTTCATAGGCCAGTCCTGCAACGAGTGCGGCAGGAATGAAACCGACCAGGTACCCGCCGGTCGGACCGAGAAGCACCCCGATCCCTGAAGTACCGTTATGAAACACGGGGAGGTTTAATGCACCGAAGAGAATGAAAAGGGTTGCCGGGATCACCGCATAACGCTTCATAACAATTGCGGCAAGGAGGACAAACATCGTCTGGAGCGTAAGAGGTACTGGCAGGAACGGTATCGAAATCCAGCTCCCGATCGCAATAAGGCCAATAAATGCTGCAGTTTCTGCAATAATAAGGGCTCGCTGGCGGTCTCCCCTCATTCGTCAACCTTCTTTTATTTTTAGGTTGACGAAGAAAATAGTGTTATGTGTGTGCGCAGTCGCCGGCGATTACCCTCTCGACCCTGCCATCATCTTTCCTGATGATAAGCGCACCGAATTCATCAATATCAATCGCGACACCTTCAAAGGTGCTTTTTAACGTGCTAATCCTGACACGCTGGTCAATCGTGCAGGACAGGCTCTTCCATTCACGAATTACCGTGTCGTATTCCTGGCTTTCGATAAGGTTGTAGCGGCTCTCGAATTCCTTCAGGAGCCGGGCAAGCAGTGAGGCCCGGTCAACATCGTACCCCACCTCTGCGCTGATAGAGGTCACGCTGCCGGTCACCGATGAGGTGAGTTCATGCGCCGAGATATTGGCATCAACACCGATACCGAGGATGCAGTAATGGATGTTGTCAGCCTCGGCGGCCAGTTCAAGCAGCAGTCCTGCAACCTTTTTATCCCCGATGTAGATGTCGTTCGGCCACTTGATGAGGGCACCGAGGTCAAATTCCTTCCGGATGGCCCGCGCAACCGC
>JALOPT010000142.1 GCA_025453715.1 Methanoregulaceae archaeon
AGAACGGGGTGGGCAATACCTTCGAAGACATCCGGGCCGTGCTGGATGGTATCCATAACCGGGACCGTACCGGTGTCTGCTTTGATACGTGCCATGCATTCGGGGCAGGGTATGACCTGCGGACAGATGATGCTCTTGAAGAGACCACAGGCCGGTTTGATGAAATCATCGGGCTTGGTGAAATCCGGGTGATTCACTGCAATGATTCGAAAGGGGAACTTGGCAGCGGACTTGACCGGCACGAACACATCGGTATGGGGTATATCGGTGAAGAGGGGTTCCGGAGGATACTCCGCCACCAGCCGTTTTCACGTCTTCCACTTGTCTGCGAGACCCCTGTTGATGCACGGAGGGATGATGCAGGAAATATTGCGAAAGTCAGGGAACTTGCAGGTTGATTTCCTACAGGAAAATATCGTACATAAATGACCGGTTAATTTACCGGGACCAGTATTTTTCGAGAGAATCCTGCCTGATTTTCAAATTTCTTAATGTTATCCCGGTATCGTTAGCCGGAATGCCCCTGACGGTACACTGATTTCGAACCGGGCGCCCTTTCCCCGAACACCCGTTTCTTTAATAGTGATGCCCGTCAGGGAAAGGATTTCACGTACAAGGAACAACCCAAACCCGGTATTTTTACCGAAACCCCGCTTGAAGATCTTCTCTTTCTGATCAACGGGGATACCGGTCCCGTTATCCTCTAAAACGACAATCAACCCCTCATCAGACTGCTCTGCTGATACCCTTATTTCCGTTACCTGTTCACCGTGACGAATAGAGTTGTCTAGGAGATTAAAAAATACTTTTTCGAGCATCGGGTCTGCATAGAGTTCAACACCCGGGACATGTACAGATAGCTTGATATTGCCGGGTACATTTGAACCAGAGGTAATAGTCGTGTGTAGTTCCTGCCACTGCGGTTCTTGGGTACCAAGGTCCTGGTAGACCTTCGTGAATTCAATCTGGGACCGGATTTCCCTGGTGGCAGTTTCGATATCCCTGAAGTACTCTGCCATTGATGGATCTTTGGACTCCATTTCTGCGATGGAAATGAGCCCGAGGATTGCCGTGACTTTATTATTAATATCATGCCTGGTTATGCCGGAGAGCAGTTTGAGCTGCCGGTTTGCCTGCCGCAGTGCGTCCTGGGCCTTTTTGCGCTCGGTTATATCATGGACAACGCCGACCAAAAACTCCTGCCCGGTGGTATCTTTATAAATTGTTGATGTTGAAATAAGGGTACATTTCAGGCCGTCAACCCTGGTAATCATTACCTCGTCTTCCCGGGGAATTTGGGTCGTGAACATGTTCTCGGTCATCTCGAAATGGAACGCAGCATCCTCCCCATTTAAAAAATCTGCTGGTGTTTTTCCAAGGATCTCCTCCTGTGCCCGCCCGATAAACCGACAGACACTGTCATTTACGAGGGTAAAGCGGTGATCCCGGTCTAGGACATAGACCGGGTAAGCAATCGTATTGATAATGGTATTGAGATTTCTCCGTGATTCTACTTCCAGTTCGAGCTGTTGTACCTGCTTTTGCACCTTCATTTCGTCAAGAATGTGGTGAACAGTCGTTGCAAAAATGAACATGCCGATAATATTAAAGACAATCATCGGGATAGCAACCAGCGTTACTACGGTGAAAAATTCCGAGGGTTTTGTTACGAGAATGAGTGTATAGCAGGAAATGAGCGTTTCAGAAAGCCCGATCCCTGCTCCTAACCCGATATAAGGGCCGCAGAGAAGGCCTGCAGCCATAGGTCCGAGGTCCCTGATATTCACAACGGCTCCGTAAATCGACAGCCCGCTTAATGTCCCGAAGACTGACAACATACCGAAAAAAACCGCAACAATAATCTGGGTCGTCAGTTTCGGATGACCGAGATAGATCTCCTTAAAAAACCGGCTTCTCATGAAAACGGATGCAAAGACAATGATAACGCAGAGGATCATGAAAAGTGTGACAGAACTCTGGATAATTGTCAGATCCATACAATCCAGATTGTTCATGGATGTAATAAATGTGCTGATTCCTGATAATTAAGGGCAGATTATATGTTTAAAATGGGAAAAATGAAAATCGGGGACCCATCTGGCCTGCTCATCAAACTCCTCCCTGCACAGAAACCGGTTAACATCAGGTATCGTGTGTTTTCATTTGTTTGGCATGATTCACGGGATATGATTGGTTTTTATTTTCCGGTTAATGAACCTTGATAACCATCAGGGTGATATCATCAAACTGGGGTTGCATACCGCTGAATTCGAAAACTGATCTGATGATACTCTCGAGGGTTTCCTGTGCCGTTGCATTTTTTGTTTCTTTTATCACGTTCACCAGCCGATCAATCTCATACATCTCTTCCTTCTCATTGATTGCTTCTGTCACACCGTCAGTATAAAGGATAATGGTATCCCCGGAATTAACCCTGACCTCGCTCTGGCTATACTCTGCATCATCCATTATCCCGAGCGCAATACCCGTCCCTTCAAGTTCTTCCATGGTACCGCTTTCTCCACGGTAGAGGATTGGTGGATTATGTCCGGCATTAACAAAAGTAAATTTCCGGGTATCCTTATCGATTACACCATAGAACAGGGTTACAAACATCCCGGTTTTAGAATCGCTGGAAATAATGGAATTTGCATGCCCGATAATATCTGAAGGGACTTTGAACCAGGTGGAAGATGTCCTGACTATCACCCGGGACAGTGCCATGAATAAAGCGGCAGGGACCCCTTTCCCCGAAACATCGGCAATAAGTACTCCCATCTGCTGGTCCGGGAGTGGAATGACATCCATCGGCATCACATCAAAAAAATCCCCGCCGACTTCCTTTGCAGGAAGACTGGTTGCAGCGATCTCGAACCCCTCCAGCTGGGGGATGTCCTCCGGGAGAAAACTACGCTGAATTTCAGCAGCAATTTCAAGTTCTGCATTTTTCCTTGCAATTTCCGACTCAAGTTTCTCTTTTTCCTTCTTTGTCTTCCGTTCGTTTAGCAGGTTATGAACAATAATGGAGAATATCCCGACCGCGATCGAGGTGAGGATAATCATCGGAATGGCCACATTGATGATGATTGGGACAACAGGTGAGCCAGGGGTGTTGATTACCCGGATTACCAGTGTTACCGTGGTAATAAGCGATTCAATAACTATTGTTGAAATAATAGCGATCTTTGTCGAAACAAACTCGCGTTTATTCAGAATATAGACCAGCCCGGACAAGGCACCCGCGAGAATCGGTCCAATTGCTGCACCAAGTACATTCGAACCCCCGAGAGTTATGCGATATGCGGCTCCTATAAGTCCCGCTCCGATACCAACATATGGCCCGCAAATCAAACCGGCAAGAATGGGCCCCAGATCGCGTACATTAACCACAGCACCGGAGATCGACAATCCGCTACTCAATCCATATATTGAAAGAAGGCCGAATACCACTGCAAGGAGAATCTGGGTTGTAATTACCGGGTGATGTTCAAGTACCTCAAGAAAAAAGCGGCTCCTCGTGAAAAGATAGGCAAAAACGATGACCACACAGATCATCTGAAAAAGTGTAATAAATGTCTGAAGGAGATCCATGTATGAAGATTTGGGTAAAAAAAAGATAAAGATATCAATCCAATCAGGAAGCTGGGATTTACAATAACCTAAATAAACACAAACAATCAGACCTGAATTTTTTTATTGTTATGCGATTTCCGATGAAAACCGTTCCTGGTTCCAAAACCGTGTTACAGGCACAATACACGTCGTGGCTCTTTTCGGTTGAGTGGCCGGGAACGGGACTCTTTTAAGAACCGTATTATTTCGCCCCTGATATTCTCAGGGGGGATTATCCCGTCAATATTCCCTGATGACAGGTAATATTGGAGGCTGGAGTTCCCATCGATCAGGCTTTGCAGGGAACCCAGTTCCTCCTCCGGGAGTTTTTCCTCTTTTGCCAGCATCCTGATTGCTTTCGGGCCGTATATGGTAATCCGTGCATCCGGAAGGGCCAGGAATCGATCAGGTTTAAATCCCGGCCCTCCCATTGCATAAAGACCTGCAGTATAGGCTTTACGCACGACGATGCAGAGGTGTGGGACAGTAAGATTCGCCAGCGTGGAAAAGACGAATGCTCCATGATGGATTATTCCATCCTGTTCAGCCTCTTTTCCCACCATGAAACCAGGCAGGTCTGCAAGGAAAATTACCGGCAAATTGAAGGCATCGCAAAAGGATGCAAAAGCAGAAATTTTTCTGCAGGACTCCGCAAAGAGGATCCCTCCACGAATTTTTGAATTGTTCGCAATAATCGCAAAGGGCATCCCTTCAACCCTTGCAAAACCCGTAATCACTTCTCCGGCATATCCCGCACGGTGTTCGAGAAGGGATCCTTCATCGATAACCGATTCGATAAAAAAATGCATGTCATATGGACTATCGGGGTCAGACGGAACATGTATTTTTACTCCGCCACCGTTAACGGTTTTACATGATTGAGTGAGGGGGGGTAAATCCGTGAAATATGACGGAAAAATGGCAATACACTTCCGTACGTATAACAACGCCTCGGTTTCAGAACGTGCCAGGATGTCGCAGGTACCGGAGATTTCCGCATGCATCCTGGCGCCGCCGTAGTCTGCATACCGGCTTTTATCCCCCGTCATCAACCGTACCATATCAGGGCGTGCAAGTGACATGCCGGCAGCTTCCACCATTATCACGATATCGCACAGTGCAACCGGGTAGGTAAGGGTCGTTGCAATCGGCTTAAAAACAACGGCTATTCTTGGGACAATACCCGAAAGCCTGGCGAAACGGGCAAATACTCCTCCCGCACCCCTGGAATCAATAAATGTCTGCATAATAGTGACTGGTATCGCTGTTTTCTCCATCGCGATACGCCCGGGACGATCGGCAAGATGGATAATAGGCAGTCGGTTTTTTTCTGCGTAGTCGAGCAGGTCAATTTCCTGCTTCAGAATATCAAGTGGATCCAATTTCACCGATGCCATGGGATTTATCGCAACTATGCAGACCGGTCTGCCATGGATGCATCCAGTACCCCCAATCAGTTCTCCTTCGTCCTCATCGCCGATAAGGACAAAACTTCCCGGATCAAGGAGGTTTCGGAACCGTTCAGACATTTCCCGGTTCACGTGAATATCCCTTCTTTCAATGACATGTCCGGCCTCCTGGATTTCATCAGGTTATCAGGTATACTGGGGTGTTGCTTCACTTGAAGATTCGCAAACCTGCCCTGTCCGGCCTTGAAGTTATATCTTGTCACATAACACCACGTAAAATAAAACCAAAAAGGGAAGCATGATCTTTCCGATTTGGACCATGTACAGGATGCAGTGCGGGTCTCTCCCGGCCTGTAAAACAATTGTTGGTACCGGTATCGGTCTTCATGACTCATTCCGGATGCCCGGTAACTTCCGGGTTGTTCTTTCCGGGTGATCATCAGGCCGGGTATCTTTGACGGGATGTACGAAAGATTTATGCAAATATAATTTACCGTTCCCTGCAATGAAAGCGAAGTTCTTGCGGGAATTGGACGATAATCCCGTCCTGGTCCCATACAAGTTATTATCAGCAATTCAATGGTAACATAGAAAAATAATTGCGGTTGTTTCCCGTAGCCCAGGGGTTGGTAAAGATATGCTATTTCTTTCAGAATCTGAAAAAACACAATGGGTGAATCATGCCCGCGAAATTGTCAAACACCAGATTTCATTTGATCAATTCGATGGAGGAATACGATCAAACCTGCAATCGGCGTTTTATTTCTATATGGGGGCGATTCTTGCAGCCCAGGGTCATAAAGACCTGGCGACCGGGTGGCTTAAAGCCGGTACAATGAATGAGGAAGACGGGTTGTTTTCTTCTACCTTTCTCCTGGGTTTTCTCGAGCGGCATAATGGGAACCTGGTAATTCCCGCAGTGGCATTCGAAGACCCCCGGCCATTTATTCACTTCGCAAATGTCCCTGTCATGATGAAGGCACGGTCGAACTTTGTCCGGCAGGCGGGGCATACGCTGCCCGGGTTCCCCGGACCTGTTTCATTCATGGATATCGGGTGCGGGGACGGGGCACTAACCGTTCGGCTTCTTACTCACCTGCAGGAAATTGGGAAAATAGATGAGATCAAGGATGTGCTCTTAATTGACCCGTCCGAAGCAATGATCGCTCTCGCAAAAAAAACGGTGTCAGATGCGTTTCCA
>JALOPT010000013.1 GCA_025453715.1 Methanoregulaceae archaeon
GGTATGAAGAACGCCGGGATACTTGCATTCCCCATGCTTGAAAAAGTCTTTACAATATTCCTGATAATCGGGTGCGTCTGGGAGGGAATGTTACACATTTCCGGAAGGTTCGTGCGCTGAGAGATATCACTGTCAGTGATACCAGGGTTTCCCGGAAAGGGTGCAAGGCTCGTGGATGAAATTTCCCGAAGTTTCAGACTGCACGGGTAAACAGGCCACGAAGACCCGATCCATTTCCAGCGGTTTTTTTTAGGAAAAAAAATCAGATAATTACCTATGTTCCAGAGATACAAATGCTCGATTTGTGGAAGGATATATGACCCGGTGCAAGGCGACCCTTACGAAAATATCAGCCCGGGTACGGAATTTTCCAGCCTGCCTGACACATGGCGGTGCCCGGTCTGTCGTGCATTAAAAGAGAAGTTTTTCCCTGAGACCTGATGGGAGGGCCTGGAAACTGCAGTCTTAAGAAAAATTGGAATCCCCGGGCTTGCGGGGATGCAGGGAAAGCCCGGTAAAAATTCGTGTTTTTTTCAGGGTTCCCTGAACCTGTATGACCCTTCAGGTACCGAGATCTCAAAGCGTGCACCTTTACCTGGCTCACCGGTCTCTGCGATGGTTATTCCGGTGATAGACAGTGTTTCACGGCAGAATAAAAGGCCAAGCCCTGAGTTTTTCCCGAAATCGTGTTCAAAAATCTCCATTTTTCTGCCTGCAGGGATCCCGGGCCCGTTATCCTCGAAAATAATTGTAATCCCTCCCGGGTTATCTTCGGTTCGGAGTGATATTTCAGTAACACCCGAGGCATGGTCTAGGACATTTTTTACCAGGGAATAAAAGGTAAATTCAAGTAAAGGATCGGCAAAAATCTCCAGGTTCCTGACATTGATCGTCCTGGACATGTCCAGCGGCGGCAGGTGTGAGATGGCGGTGGTAAAAACATGGCTCACATTCTGCCAGCGTGGAGGTCTCATACCCATATCCTGGTAATTTTTTGCGAAGTTTAAGGTTTCAGAAATTTTTTTCGATAATGCCTCGCTTTTTTCGAGGAACTGGTCCATTTTCTTATCAGGAGCATCGAGCTTCATGATCGAAAGATACCCGGATAAGGTAAAGACGGCATTCTGAATATCCTGGAACGTAACCATGTTCAGAAGGTTTAGTTTTTTACGGACCTGTTCGAGTGTCTTCTGGCTTTTCGTTATCTGGGTAAAATTATCTTTCAGCACTTCATCGTTTGCTTTCAGCTGCTCATAGAGGGACTGCAATTCCTGGTGGGCGAGGTTCAGGCTCTCTTCTGCCTCTTTCCGGTGTAACACCTCAGCCTCTAACTGCATCACCGTATCGGCAAGTTCTTTTGTACGTTCCCTGACCCGGCGTTCAAGTTCCTCTTCTGTCTGTTTACGTTCGGTGATATCAATCAGGACACCGCGGATCCCACAAGGGGTATTATCACACTTAATGGGATCAGCGTAAATAATTGCGGGAAAGGTGCTACCATCGTTCCGTTGTGCTGTGTATTCTATTCCTCCTATTTTCTCTCCCATTACCATCTTCTGAATATTACCTGCTGCCCGCATCCTGTCTTTTGGGGCCAGCATCTCCATACCGTTCACCCCACCCTGAAATTCCTCCCTTGTGAATCCAAAAGTTTCGAGGGCGATGCGGTTTGCCGAAATAATTTTTCCATCATTATCGAGTTCAAAAATCGTCTGTGGAAGCATTTCAACAAGGTCCCGGTATTTTTTTTCACTTTCTTCCAGTTTTTTATCGAATATTGCCCGCCGGTTCTCAATCGCAAGGATCCCAAACAAAGCTGCGAGCATTGCAATGATCCCTATGATAAAAATAACCAGGTTTGCCTGGTTAATCAGGGCGATGGCAACCGAGCTGTCCATGTCAACCCCGACAATTCCGACTACTCTCCCTTTATCGTCCCTGATCGGGGCGTAACCGGAGAGCACTACCCCCCAGTTATCCCTGGTAAAATCAGTAGTTGCTGTCGGGCTGGAGAACCCCTGGATCATTTCAGGATCTGGTTCGAGGTACACCGTTCCAATCCTGGCCGCTTTCTGGTCATACCCATAGTCCCCATCGACAACAAAAATGATACGGTCCCCGGTTTTCCGCAGTGTATAGATATAACGTATATTGGAAGAGGATTTGATTGACTGCTGCAGCTGGTCCCTTATTCTGATAAAACGCGGGGTGTTTTCTTCACCTTCACGTATTTGTGCAAACTCATCGGCATCGATCTGTGAAGACGTAATGGTTGCAACGGTTATCAGCTTGTCCTGGACTGCCCCTTTCAATGCTTTCTGGGTTTCCAGGGATATCGTATATACTGCAAGCGATGTAATTACGAGGATCAGGATAATTAAAATTATTGAGATCGTACGGGGTAACTGGAAATTCAAATGACAACCCCCCACATACCTACCAGAATCTGCGCCGCATTCTATAAAATATGATTGGTACTATTCCTGAAAGTATTTCCGGGTATAAATTAAGAATTCTTACCTGTTATATTTGATAATTCCTTAGTTTTAATGCTAGTAAAACATTTTTTATAGTTGGAAAGATTCTATTGTTATTAAGGGGGGGCTGTTCTGAATTCAGCAAGTATCTTAATTGTAGAGGATGATCCGATAATTGCAAGAATTATGGAATTCCGTTTGAATAAACTGGGGTACAGGGTTTTTGGAAAAACAAAGAACGAACATGATACCCTGGATTCGCTAATGTACGAATATCCTGACCTGGTAATGATGGATATCATACTTGAAGGGGAGACGGACGGCATTCAGCTCGCGAAAAAAATTCTCAAAAAAAAAGATATTCCTGTTGTGTATGTTACGGGACACACCGATGACCTAACTCTTGAGAGAGTGCGGGAGACATCGCCCAGTGGCTTTATAATAAAACCGTTTAGTGATGATGATTTGCGGGTAACGATTGAACTGGCATATAATAAAAAATAATTTTTATATAACCCGCTGGTGATGGAACATTTTTTTACAGAAAATGGGAATAAAACCAGGCATTTAAAAAAATAGCCCGCCTTTATAATTTTCCTTGCAATAAGAGCTAATCCCTGTGCTCCGGAAACATCCGGTTGATACCGGTCCCTTGCAGAAAACATTTTTTTGGTCAAGCGGATGAAAAGATTCATGTAATGCAACCTCCTTTATCCAATAATATTAAGGCGGAATTCAAAATGAATCATAAATCACCCTGTTACTCCTGTGTGGGCCCCGCATCATATCCCCTCCGGAGGGTGTAATATGCCGGTAATTCTCCCTAACCTCAGCAGGATGCTGGTCATCTACAAAGGGGCCTGGGGCTGGATTGCATTATCCCAGTTATTCGTCCTCCTCGGTGCCATGTTCATGCTGCTTATCCCTGTTCAGATATCAGCTCTTATCGATAAGGGTGTCCTCGCAGGAGATATCGGGGTTGTTGTTGACAAAGCCCTTCTCATGCTCCTTTTCGCAATTCTTGCCGGGGCATTTTCACTGGCCAACCTGTATATCGCTGCCAGGGTCGGAGAAGGCACGGCCCATTACCTCAGGAAGGAGGTATACAAGAAAATCCAGACGTTTTCCTTCGGAAATCTCGACCGGATACCTGTGGGGGAGCTCCTCGTCCGTCTCACGAGCGATATCTACCAGATCAACATGGCAGCCAGCTTTTCCGTCAGGTTTGTCCTCTATGCTCCGTTTATGATTTTAGTCGCCCTCGTGTTCGTATATATCAGCAGCCCGGACCTTGTATGGATTTTTATTGTTGTTATAATGATCACGGCAGCGATGTTCGGTATTATGTCGTGGGTATTGCAGGGCCAGTACAGGGTCAGGCAGCAGAACCTTGATGCGGTAAATAACGTGCTCCAGGAGGATTTCTCCGGTGTTCGAGTAATAAAGGCCTTTGTAAGGCAATATTACGAAAACAACCGTTTCAAAGGTGTAAACGAAAAATTCCGTACAGCTTCGCTTTCACCCTTACGTACCAGTGCATTCATTCTCCCCGCCATTTTCTTAATCCTCGGGCTCTCCAATGCTCTCGTTATCTGGTTCGGAGGGTTGCAGGTCATTGCAGGGACGATGGGGATTGGCGAAATTATTGCATTTACCCAGTACTTCTTCTTCATCCTCGCACAGCTGTGGATACTCTCGTTTGTTATGCCGCAAATTATATCAGCGGAAGCTTCGGCAGGCAGACTGGCGGGAATTATTGATACCAAACCCACGGTGGTTGATTCACCGCAGGCAGCGATGCCGGACCCTGCCCGGTTAAAAGGCAGGGTGGTATTTTGGGATGTTTCATTCAGCTACGAGGGACCCGGGGGGAAAGAGGCGATAAAACACATCTCATTTACCGCAGAACCCGGCCAGACCATTGCGTTTCTCGGACCTACCGGTTCGGGAAAATCGACGCTTGTCAACCTTATCCCCCGGTTTTACGACGTAACATCAGGCCGGATTACTATTGACGGGACTGATGTCCGCGATATCCCGCAGGACGAGCTCCGGAGCATGGTGTATATCGCCCTCCAGGAAAGTGTGCTCTTTTCCGGGACCATTAAAGAGAATATCGGATTTGGAGGCTCAGATATACCCTTTGACCAGCTTGTGGCTGCATCCAGGGCTGCAGAAGCAGATGAGTTTATTTCGGCGATCCCTTCGGGATATGATTCTCATGTGGCCCGCCGTGGTGCGAATTTTTCAGGGGGCCAGAAACAACGTCTCTCCATCGCGAGGGCAATTGCCCCGAAACCCCGCATCCTTATCCTTGACGACAGTACAAGTGCGGTTGATGTCGCGACGGAAAGCCGTATCCAGGCAGCCCTCGCGACCATGATCCCCGGGACGACCCGGCTTATCGTCGCACAGCGGATCAGCACGGTGCTTATGGCCGATAAAATTATCCTCCTTGACAAGGGGGAAATTGTTGAGATGGGAAATCACCAGGAACTTATTTCCCGGAGTCCCCTTTACCAGGAGATTTTCGAGTCGCAGCTTGGTGGTATCACCAGGGAGGATATCGCATGACAACGAGCACAACAGATGCCCTTGCGAAGGTGGAGTCCCCGAAAAGCAAGGGAAGGATAAAGGCACTGTTACGGGCACTTCATTATCTCGGATTACAGAAATTTGAGTTCATCCTTGTAATTGTCCTGTTTCTCATCGGGACTATCGGATTTATTTCCCTGTCAGTAATGCTTGGGATTGCTGTCAACTCGTTGTCAGGGACCACAACTTCCGGGCAGCTCGTGCAGCTGGTCACCTTTATGGCCGGCCTTGCGCTTGTTACCTTCATCACGTATTATGCCGGGTTCCGGATCCTGGCAGGAGTAACCCAGAATGCCCTGTTCCGACTCAGGCAGGACCTCTTTGAGCATACCCAGGAGCTATCGCTGCGGTTTTTTGACCGGCAGCCAATCGGGGAACTCATGAGCCGGGTCACCAACGATATCGATGTCGTTACTGCGTTTTTCCAGCAGCCACTCGGTACCCTGATTATGGGTATACTGATGCTGTTCACGACCCTCGTTGCGATGGTACTGCTTGACAGCCGGCTTGCCGTAATTGCATCGATTGCCATACCCCTGCTTATCGGGCTTGTATGGCTGCTGGCACGGGTTGCAGGGCCGGCTTTCTCTCTCCTGCAGGAGAGGCTTGCAGACCTAAACGGCCTGATGGAAGAGACAATTGCCGGTGAAAGGACGATTATCGCGTACCGGCAGCAGGACAAGGTAACAGGAAAACAGGCTTTTGTAAGCGAGACTGCACGGGAAACCGGGGCCCGGGCGCAGATCCTTTCCCTTGTGATGATGCCGCTCACCGTGCTGGTCACCAATATCAATATCGCCCTCGTCGCCCTGACCGGGTCGGTAATGATCATCAACGGGACATTAACCGTCGGGGTGCTGACCACGTTCCTCTCCCTGACCATGATGTTTGTCCTGCCTTTAATGACTATATTTGCAAACTATAATTTTATCCTGTCAGCCGCGGTGAGTGCAGGAAGGATCTTTTCAATCATGGACGAACAGCCTGATGTAAAAGACCGGCCGGATGCCGTGGAACTGAAACCTGTCGTGGGTCATGTAACATTTAAGGACGTAAATTTCAGCTACGTCCCTGGCAGGCAGGTCCTCAGGCATAACAGTTTCGAAGCGCAGCCAGGCCAGATGATCGGGCTTTGCGGGCCTACCGGTGCAGGAAAAAGCACCATTATCAATATCCTCACCCGCTACTATGACATCGATTCCGGGTCCATTGAAATTGACGGCCAGGACATTTACAGCGTAACCCAGGCAAGCCTGCGGAAACAGATAGGGGTTGTCCTCCAGGAACCGTTCCTCTTTTCGGACACCGTGATGAACAACCTCAGGTACGGGCGGGAGGGGGCCACCGAAGAGGAGTGTATTGCCGCTGCAAGGGATGCAAACTGCGAAGAATTTATCTCCCGGTTACCGGACGGGTACAACACGCTTCTTGCGGATGGTGGCAGTAACCTCTCCCAGGGACAGCGCCAGCTGCTGACTATCGCAAGGGCAATGGTTGCCAACCCGCGGATCCTTATCCTCGATGAAGCAACGAGTAACGTGGACACGAGGACCGAACGAAATATACAGGCCGCGATTAGGAAACTCCAGGAGGGACGGACCAGTTTCGTGATTGCACACCGGCTAAGCACCATCCGCCCGGCACACCAGATCCTCGTGATTAATAACGGGGAAATTGTTGAACGTGGTACCCATGATGAAATGATGAGGGCAAAGGGGTTCTATTACGACTTGTACATGAGCCAGTTCAAGGGAAGGATTGCAGATATCATTACGGCATGAAATATTGAGGATTATGGGAAAATAGCCACAAACAGGAAGGGAAAGTACATGATAAAGGAAAAACTCATCCGGAAACTTCGTGTGGTTCCGGGAAAGGGGATCCGGCTAAGGAATTTTGAGACCGGCTGGGCACAGAACGATGAACTGAAGATCCACGAAAAAGGTGAGGTAAAGGAAAGGGCAGCAGAAATTCTCGAAACCAACCGGCTCGCTCTTGCCTCGTCGCAGGAACTCCTCTGGGCAAATAATACTCACTCAGTACTGGTCGTTCTCCAGGGCATGGACACGGCGGGCAAGGACGGGACAATCCGGCATGTAATGTCAGGAATGAACCCGCAGGGGTGCAGGGTATGCAGTTTCAAGGTACCTACCCCGGATGAAACCGACCACAATTTTCTCTGGCGGTACAGCCGTGACCTCCCACGCCGGGGTGAGATCGGGGTTTTCAACCGCTCCTACTACGAGGACGTCCTTGTTGTAAGAGTACACCCTGAACTGCTGGACAACCAGCAACTCCCCCCCGGTAAACGTGGTGGAAAATTCTGGAACGCCCGTTACGAGGACATAAACGCATTCGAACAGCACCTCGTGCGAAACGGCACAATTATCCTTAAATTTTTCCTCCATATCTCGAAAGATGAACAGAAGAAACGTATCCTGGAACGCCTTGAAACCGAAGAAAAATACTGGAAATTCTCGATCTCCGACCTTGCCGAACGGTCGTACTGGGATGTCTACCAGAAAGCGTATGAAACAATGTTTGTAAAAACAAGTACGTATATTGCACCCTGGTATATTATTCCCGCGGATTACAAGTGGGTGGCACGGACACTGGTGGCCGATATCATTTCATCCCGGATACAATCGCTGGACCTGAAGTATCCTGAATTATCGGCTGAACAGTTGAAACAGATAGAATCAGCCCGGGAAGAGTTGAAAAACGGGTAGGGATGAGACAGGTATGGAGGCAGAAGCAGTAATGACCAGGAAAGACCGGCCAACGCCTCCCCCGGCCCGTGATGCAAGGCTGTTTGTCGTGGCACTTGGCGGGAACGCCCTGCTGCAACGCGGCCAGCCGATGACTGCAAAGGTCCAGCGAGAGAATATCAGGAAAGCGGCAGAGGCCCTTGTACCGATCGCGCTGTCCCACCAGCTGGTCCTCTCGCACGGGAATGGCCCCCAGGTCGGGCTGCTTTCACTCCAGCAGGCAGCCTACCAGCACGAGCTGAATGAGACTTCCCACGAGTCATTCGAATTATACCCGTTTGACCTGCTGGGGGCTGAGACCGAAGGTATGATTGGGTATATGATCGAGCAGGAGCTCGGCAACCTGCTTCCGGATGAGGTCCCTATTGCAACAATTCTGACAATGGTGGAAGTGGACTCTTCGGACCCGGCATTTTCCGCCCCCTCAAAATTTATCGGACCCCTTTATGATGAAAAAGGCATGAAGCGGTTTATTGCCTCCAAAGGCTGGAACTTCAAAAGGGATGGTGAAAAATGGCGCCGCGTTGTCCCTTCACCAAGACCTGTCAGGTTCCGGGAGATCAGGCCAATCACATGGCTGCTGGAACATGGTTCGATCGTCATCTGTGCGGGAGGAGGGGGAATTCCGGTGATACCCGGGACAGGGACAAAAAAACGGTTTACCGGGGTGGAAGGAGTGATAGATAAAGACATTGCCAGCGGGCTGCTGGCGAAGGAGCTAGGTGCGGACATGTTCATCATGGTTACCGACACACCCGGTGTATACCTTAATTACAAAAAACCCGGTGCCATGTTAATACGGCAGACGACCCCGGCAGAACTTCGCCAGCACTGTGACCAGTTCCCGGCAGGGTCAATGGGGCCAAAGGTCGAAGCGGCGTGTGCCTTTGTCGAGGCAACCGGAAAAACAGCTGCTATTGGGGCCATTTCAGATATTGAAAAAATATCCACAGGTCAGGCAGGGACGATTGTCAGGTCCGGGGTGCCGGAATGATAACCGTTTCCTGTTCAGTGGAGCGGATGAGATGACACAATACGGTGTGTATTCAGAGGTTGGCCGGCTCCGCACGGTGATGGTATGCCGTCCCGGGCTCGCCCATATGAGGCTGACCCCCGAAAACTGCCACGATTTACTGTTTGACGATGTAATCTGGGTGGCGAAAGCCAAGGTCGAACATTATAATTTTGTCCAGGTAATGCGGGAGCGAGGTGTTGATGTCCTTGAAATGCACGACCTGCTTGCACGGACCCTTGAGCAGAAAGATGGACGTAAATGGGTACTTGACCGGAAAATCACGGCGAATACCATCGGCCCGATGGGCCTTGCGGAAGTCCGCACATGGCTCGATGAAATGCCTGCCAGTGAACTGGCCGGTCTTTTAATCGGTGGTATTGCTGCCGGAGAAATCCCGTTCCCGCCATTTGCTGACTTTTCAGACTACGACCCCCACGGCCTTTGGATCCCACCTCTCCCCAATACCCTGTATACCCGGGACACGACCAGCTGGATCTACGGGGGGGTTACGTTAAACCCCATGTACTGGCCGGCCCGGTGCCAGGAAACCCTTCTTACGACGGCAATTTATAAATTCCACCCTGATTTCAGGGATTCCAGGTTCAAAACATGGTTTGGAAACCCTGACCTGAGTTACGGCCCTGCGACAGTTGAGGGTGGTGATGTGATGCCGGTAGGAAACGGGGCAGTCCTTATCGGAATGGGAGAACGGACAACGTCCAGGGCAATTATGCAGATTGCACTTGCCTTGTTCGAAGAAAAAGCAGCGGAACGTGTAATTGCCTGTGCAATGCCAAAAGGCCGCTCATCCATGCACCTCGATACCGTATTTACACTCTGCGATACCGACCTCGCCAATGTGTACGAGAAGGTGGTGCGTGATATCCGGTGTTTCAGCCTGTATCCCGGGGAAGAGCCCGGCTCACTCGAGTTCGTTCCGGATGAAAAGCCCTTTCTTGACGTGGTAGCCGACGCACTAGGACTTGCCCGGCTCCGTGCCGTCACAACCGGAGGAGACTGGTTCCAGCAGGAACGGGAGCAATGGGATGACGGAAATAATGTTGTCGCACTGGAGCCCGGCGTAGTCGTTAGCTATGACCGGAATGTCCATACCAATACGAAATTACGAAAAGAGGGGGTGGAGGTTATCACCATCTCTGGTTCAGAACTTGGCAGGGGACGTGGCGGGGGCCACTGCATGACCTGTCCACTTAGAAGGGACCCGATATAATAAATTTCACGCGAACTTAACCCCCGGGATTGTTACCCTGTAATGGCAGCTGGGAGGTCAGAGGCCCTTTAAAAAACGGAATGCCTCTTTCGGCACCCGCATCTCAAACCGGGCACCGCTGCCCTCGTCCCCGGTTTCGGCAATTGTTATATCGGTGATACTCAGGATATCGCGGACGAGAAAGAGCCCCATGCCCGTGTTTTTCCCTACACCGCGCTCGAAAATCTCTTCTTTCATGTCCTCAGGCACCCCGGTACCATTATCTTCCCAAATCAGGAAGAGCCCGTCAGGTATCAGGGCGTAAGATACCCTGATTTCGGATGCCTGTTTTCCATGCCGGAGGGAGTTGTCATACAGATTGTAAAATACTTTTCCAAGCAGGGGGTCTGCATAGATCTCGAGATTATTCAGATCAGCCCTGACGGGTATCTCGTTTCCAGGAAGCCCGGAGATGATTGTCCCGACATTCTGCCAGGAAGGGACCTTCTCACCAAGGTTCTGGTAGGTCTTTGTAAACTCGATATGTTTCTGGATCAGGTCTGCTGCCCCGTATGACCGCTGGAGATATTCTTCGAGCGAAGGGTCAGTGTTTTTCCTGCGGATAAGGCAGAGATACCCAAGCAGCACGGTAAGGTTGTTCAGGATGTCATGCCGTGTAATGCTGCTGAGCAGGTTTAATTTTTTATTGGCAATAAAAAGTGCATTTTCTGCCCTCTTCCGCTCGGAGATATCATGTGCGATAACGCTGAATATGGCATCTTTTCCCATGACCGGGATCCTGCTTGAACTGACTTCAACATATAGGATATCCCTGTTTTTAGTGCGATATCGCTGTTCTCCAAGGACACAACTTTGCCCGGCAAGAATTTTATCACAACAATTGTCCGCAAAATTCGGCCCGTCCGCAACTATATCATAGAATGAAAGCCTGCTGACCTCATCCTTCCGGTACCCGAACAATTGGAGAAATGCAGGGTTGACTTCAAGAATTTTTTTCGTCCCTGCATCGAAAAGGACAATGGCCTCTGCTGCCTGTTCAAACAGCGCCCGGTACCGGGCCTCGCTCTCCTTCAATAACCTGTCGAGCGAGTGCTTGTAAATTGCCATCCGGAGCGTTGCGTTCAGTTCGCGGTTCTGAACCGGTTTTACCAGGTAGCCGTACGGCCCCGTGAGTTCGGCGTGCCTGAGCCGTTCATCATCAGCATATGCGGTTGTATAGATCACCGGGATATCTGATACCTCATGTATCTTCTCTGCAGCCTGGATCCCGTTCATCCTGCCAGCGAGCTGAATGTCCATCAGGATTACATCCGGTTGCAGGGATATGGCCTGTTGCATTGCCTCCTCCCCGCTTGAAACCGGTGGAAGGGCAATATACCCGAGACTGGTCAGTACCTGTTCAAGGTTTGCTGAGATAAGGGCATCATCCTCGACAATCAGAATTTTTTCAGCCGGCATACAACTCCCCCTTCGTATCCGGTTCCCGGACAAACCGTATGATAAATGATGTCCCCCTGGTCGTGTCCATCTCAAGGTCACCGTGCAGCTGGTTCTTCACAAGGATCCCGATGAGGGTAAGTCCCAATGACCCGGGACCTGACAGGATAGTACCCTTTGGTATTCCTCTACCGTTGTCTGATGCGTTCAGGGTAATAAAACCATCCTTTTCCTTCATGGAAATTGAAATGGTACATCCCCCCTCTTCCATGTTGCAGGGTCCGCCCCCGGGAAATGCATACTTTATCGAGTTCGTGACGATCTCAGTAATAATCAGGCCACAATGGATTGCGGTATCAATGGGGAGGGCGATATCCCCAAGCCTGATATCCCACCTGATATCCGGCTTCGGCCCGTAGGACTGGATAAGCTGCCGGACCAGGTCCTCTACATACATCTGGACATTGATGCGCGAGAGTGAATGGGACTGGTACAACGATTCGTGCACGAGTGACATGCTCCTGATCCTTGCCTCGAGGTCAGTGAACCGGGCGATGTCCCCCGGGTCTGATAACTGTGCTTTCTGGAGCCCTATGAGCGAAATAACTCTTGCAAGGTTGTTTTTTACCCGGTGATGAATCTCCCGCAGCAGGACTTCTTTCTCGGTGAGAGATTCCCGGACCTTTCGTTCTGCAGAGACCCGCTGTATGGACGAACAAAGCGTATCTGTGATCTTTTCGATCACCTGCACGGTCGCGAGCGGCACATGGTTTTCGCGCCGGTCTGCAAGGTGGATGAGCCCGGCAATTCGCTCCCCCTGCCGGATAGGGACGAGGGCAACCGACTCGTAACCGGTCTGGTTACAGACGTTACGGGTACGACCTTTGGCTTCATCTGAAACGGTGGCAAGAAATTTGGTGGTGCCGTTCATGTAAAATGATCCATTCCTGGTGAAAAATGGCTGGGAGGGATCAGTAGTACCCCTGATCACATAGGTGCACATGCATTCATCAGAGTTGATCGAGAGCGGGCTCTCGGGTGAATAGAAACCTTCTGAAAAACCGATATATGCCTGGTACGGGATATTGCCCTGTGGATCGAGGAGCCGTATTCCGACAGCCTCGCATCCTGTGTAGTCTTTAATAACCTGTACACACTCCTGCAGGAACGCCGGCAGCTCTAACTGCTGGTTGGCACATTCGAGCAGGGTATGGGAGAGACGCAGTATATCCTCGTTATGCTTTCGTTCGGAAATATCTGCAATAATACCCCGGAACCCGACAGGTTTCCCGTTCTTTTCAATTACCGAAAGATAGGTAATTCCGGTGAACGTGCCCCCGTTTTTCAGGAGGAACCGGTACTCAGTACCACTTTTATTAATCCCCTGCGCTATACCCGCGAGGTTTTGTTTTGCCCGGTTAACATCGTCAGGGATTACCATCTGTGAGATATCCAGCCCTTTCTCAAGTTCGCTGCTGTCATAACCGAACAGGTTGAGAGCGAACCTGTTTGCATAGGTAAATCGTCCATTAAGGTCTATTTCAAAGATGGTCTGGGGCATCAGCTCGGCAAGGTCACGGTATTTCAGCTCGCTGTATCGCAGGGCCTCCTCGGCAACTTTCAGGTTGGTAATATCACGGGCAGCGGCGAAAACACCTTGAACCGACCCGGTCGAATCCTTAAAAACGGTCGCATTATAGAGGACCGGTATGGTATGGCCGTCCCTGTGACGGATTTCAAGCGGGTAATCCTTCACCGTACCTGACTCAAATACCTGGCGATACCCTGCCCTTGCTTTTTCGGGTTTGGTGAAATATTCAGAAAAATCCGTGCCGACCAGTTCAGCCCTGGTATATCCGGTTGCATGTTCTGTGGCGGCATTGACATCACCGATCGTCCCGTCTTTTGTGATAGTAACAAGCGGGTCGATAGCCGCCTCAATAAGGCTCCGGGTATACGCATTTGTCTCCAGGATTGTATCCGTTGCGTTTTTCTTGTCCGTGATATCATCGGTAATACCCAGGATCTGCCGGACGTTACCTTCCTCATCACGGGCAAATACTGTATCCCTGCTATGAAACCAGCGCCACCGTCCATCCGCGTTTTTCACACGGTATTCAAGTTCAAGTACCTCCCCTTCTTTAGCTTTTCCAAGCGTGGCATAGTGACGGGCGACACGTTCTGCATCGTCCGGGTGCAGAATTATTTCGAACAGGCGGGCACCCATCGAGAGAATTTCTTCGGAAGAATAGCCAAGATAATTTGCTACTTCGCGGTTGGTATAGATATTCCGATGATCCTGGATATCAAAAATATAGACCAGGTTTGGCGTGGTGTCAAGAATACGCTGGACGAAATGCTCACTTTCCTTAAGCGTGTTGTGCATCAGTACAGATTCAGTGATATCGCTGGCTATTCCCCGGAAACCAGTGAGTTGCCCTTCAGATCCCAGTACGGGGACGGAACGGATCTCAATGGTGATCTGGTTACCTTTCTTGTCATGAGCGGATACTGCGAGCATGGAATATGAACGTTTATCCTGAACATGTTCAAGAAAAGCGGTCCTGATTGTTGAAACGCTCTCTGGCCTGATGAGGGAAAAAAACGGCTGCCCGATAAGCTCCCCGGGCTCGTACCCAAGTTGCACCCTGCACTGGGGACTGATATAGGTGAAGTTCCCGTGCGTGTCAATTTCCCAGATCATATCCGGTGATGCCTCAACCATGGTACGGAATTTTGCTTCACTCTCGGCAAGTGATTGTTCTGCCAGTTTGCGCGAGGTGATGTCCATGACCGTGGCAAAAAAGCCACTGACCTGTTTCCCTATGAAATGCGGTATCAGCCTGACTGTCACAAAACGTTCTTTTCCCTCTAAATCCCGGACGTTGTTCTCCAGAGATACCACTTCTCCACGTAATGCTGCCTGGTATGAGGGGAGTGCCCGTTCAAAAACGTCCTTTTCAAGCAGGTCAGCGACATGTTTTCCGATGAGTTCCTCCCTGGATTGTCCGTACCAGTCAGCGTATGCCTTGTTCATGTAGATAAAGCGGAGGTCTGTATCAACATAGGCAATGAGGATCGGGACACCATCCATTACAAGGGCAAGTTTCTCCTCGTTTTCTTTTAGAGCATCTTCTGCCAGTTTGCGCGAGGTGATATCGACTTGTGTACCTTCATACCAGAGCAGGGTCCCCTCCTGATCCTTCACCATTCTTGTGGTCAGGGAAATCCAGAACACTGATCCGTCTTTCCTGCGAACAGGCATCTCATACGAGTCGATCAAGCCACGTTCCTTCAGGATACGGAGCACTTCTGTACGTGTATTCGCATCGGCATACATCTGCACAGCAACGTTGTCCAGTTTTGCAAGCAGTTCCCCAGGATTAGCATAACCGTACATCCGGGCAAATGCCATGTTGGCGCTGATAAAACGGCCATTCGGAGTAGTCTGGTAGACACCGACAATTGCATTATCAAAGATGGTGCGGTATTTCTCTTCGTTCTCACGCAATGCATTCTCAGCAAGTTTGCGCCCGGTGATATCTTCAGCAATCCCGATAACCCGGTATACGGTTCCCTGTATATCCAGGACAGGGAAATTCCGGGAATGGACCCAGCGGATTTCTCCATCCGGCTGAATAATCCGGTATTCACGATCGAAGTACTTCCCTTTCTCAAGCTCCATACGGATTGCTTCCTGCACGGAACACATGTCATCAGGATAAATTGCTTCAAGGAAGGAATACGGGTTGTCATACAGTTCCTGGCAGGGCCTTCCCCAGATTTTTTCGTATGCAGGGCTTACGTAAATAAACCTGTTTAGTGCCCGGTCATGAACATAGTACACAACCGGACTGTTCTCGGTAATCTGGCTTAGGCGTTCCTCGCTCTCTTTGAGTGCATCTTCCGCACGTTTACGACTGGTGATATTTTCGATCTGGGAAATAAAATAACGTGGTTTTCCATGGTTATCCCGGACCAGGGATACACTCAGAAGGACCCATATTATATACCCCAGTTTGTGAAAATAGCGTTTTTCCATCTGGTAGGTGCGGATTTCTCCTGCAATCATCTGGCGGACATATTCAAGGTCGGTATCCAGGTCATCCGGATGCGTGATATCCTGGAATGTCATGCCCTGCAATTCATCCTCTGAATACCCCACTATTTCGCATATTGACTGGTTCGCCCTGATCCACCGGCCTTCGGGGGATATCAGTGCCATGCCTATTGTTGCGTACCTGAAGGCATTCGAAAAACGTTCCTCGCTTTCCCTGAGCGCAGTTTCAGCTGTTTTGCGATCGGTGATGTCTATGATGTTTCCGCTGATCCTGATAACCTGGCTCCCTGCCAGTACAGGCCTGCCTATTGTCCTGACCCAGATCCGG
>JALOPT010000143.1 GCA_025453715.1 Methanoregulaceae archaeon
CCGTTGATTACCTTACATTTGCCGATTCGGAAGCCTCAGGGGGCAAGGTTGTTGATAAAGACGGTGTCCATACACTCCATAAAGTCCTACGGAAGGACCGTTCTACACTTCTCGTTGTTTCCAGGACCGTCGCATTACACAGGGTGGATGGATCATACTGTGGGGCATTGATCTATTTCCTCGACATCCTTGAAACGTACAAGTGGGAACGACCGGACAGGAAATCAGAATTATCCCTCCTTGAAGCTAGGGCCGAACGAGACCTTCTCCACGGGATCCTTGAAAAATTTCCGGATGAGATCAGCATTTTTGACCATGAATGTCATTTCATGTTCGTAAATACTGCCCGTGCCGAGTCAGCAGGGATCGGGCCCAGGGAATTCATAGGAAAGACCCCCGGCGAAATCGGGTACCTTTCTTCAGAGGCCGCGCTGATTGAGGATATGATCCGATCTGTTTTTTACTCCGGGAATCCTGTGTGCGACGAAGAAGTATCCCTGGTGGAAGGAGGGGAGGTAACCAGGTATTTCTATGTGGGGCCAATCATCGGCCTGAACGGCGATATTGCAGCGGTATTCATGATTTCGAGGATTACATTGCTCTACGACAAGGTTACCGGATAAGTCACTATTTTTTTGGTAATGATAGTTTTCATCGGTAGCCTTCCAGCACCTGCCCCGGAAATTCCTTAAACAAACACCCGTAAAAACTACGTTCAAAGGCCTTATTTATGAAAACGAAAATGATGCCAAAGGGCCACAAGCATAGAGTTTGAAAGTTGAATACCCAAGGTGGACATCTTCATATTAAAAAATGGGGTTTTTCACGCTAAAAGATAGCTCTTTCGGATGGGCTTTTTGGAGTATACTCCGCAATGAAAATCCTACTGGTATCAGATTAGCGGTGAGGGCTGGCTGTCACCTGCAAATGGGAGCCTTGCGCCTTTCAGAAAGACCTGTTCGTCGGTTGCCTTCAGCTTATCCAGGATCAGGTCCTTACCGCGCTTTGTCATTGCAAAAACCGGGATTGCCGTTCCTGCCTGGAGGAGCGCCTTTTTCCCGGCGATTTCCCGCACCCATTTTGAAGCACAGGCGGTGATAAGGTCGGCGGTCGCAGCAAATCCTTCTGCCTCTTCCCTGGTAATTCCCGTTGTATGCACGGCAATAATGAGTGCCCCAGGACAGATCGCCCTGATTTGTGCAGCATCTGCTGCGGTTGCCACCGTAACTGCTAGATGGTGGTAACCTTCAGCAAACGCCAACACAACACCTGCCGGCTGGTCTATGCGTGCGTTCTCCGGATCAAGGACAATTCCCCCTTCATCTTCAATCTTTTTCATTACACCCGGGAGCGGGGAGGTCTTTACAAGCCCTGACATCCGTCCTCCGATTCCCTGGACCAGCCCGGGACTCCGGACAATAACCGTACCCGCCCCGTCGGAAGCTATTATGGCACAATCGATAATCCCAAGTTTCAGGCCGGCACTTATGAGCTCAGACGCACCAAACCCAACAAATTCCCCACTACCCAGTACCTCCCGGGCGTTAGTGCACATTCCGAACACTGATATCCGGTTCGAAAAATTCTCTCTGACTGCATCAGGTGTAATCAGGTGCACCGGCTTCGCAAACCGTTCTGCCAGCGGGCATTTGGTGATTATCGCATTCCCGACTTCAATAATTTCGCCATTCCTGATAACAATACGACTTTTACCTATAGCTTCGATGACATGTTCATCATGATGGTCATACATGGGGGTTCCTGTAAGTATAGATTATAGCTCTGCTGAATTAATTGATCAGGTATTGACATTCCAGGATGCTGGAATGCGACTAAAAAGAGCATTAATTCTTTTTATTAACCATTAATGCGGCTATTCCGCCAATCCCCCCAGCCAGAATAAAAGTTATGGGTAATGCCTCCGCTTTTGTCGGAGTTGGAGTAGTTGTCACCGGTACTGTGGTTGCAGTTGTGACTGGTGTTGTTATTACAGGCGGGACCGTTGTCGGTGTTGGAATTACATCGCGGTAGATAGAAAGCTCCACGTTATCGATGTATCCTTCTGCTGCAGACTCGGTATTACCGTATTGCCCGACGGATGTGATCATGAGCCTGTTGAGGGTATGGAGTTCCTGCCCGAAATTTACATAATATCCCCAAACGACAGTCTGGTTATTTTTATAACTGACCTTGATATCTGCGTTCATCAATTCTTTATTGTACCTGACAATGATGTGGTAAGTCTCGTTGTCTTCAAACTTCGTAGTGGGGCCGCCATAGGAATCATGGGCGCTGCTGACTTCAGCGAGGTTATTGTTCTGGGTAATTACCTGGAGCCACATCAGCTTTCCGTTTTTCTTGTTTGTAAATTTTGATAAAACATTGGTACCCCGGGTAATGTCCATTTCACTGCTCCCCATGCCGAACTGGAACGACATTTCCGGATCGGTCCGGATCGGGTAAAAATCGTATTCATAGGTAAATGATTCCTCGTTATAATTGACAGGGACAAATGCATAACCCCCGGTTCCAGGCTGTATGAGGTAATGGTACATCCCTTTCTGCGGGTCCCAGTAATAGCGGGTTGGATTATTCGTCTGCCATGACGGGTTTGTCGTAAAATTTGTGGCATACAGCACTACTTTCTCCTGCGTTGCGCTTGCAACCGGAGGATCTGCAGCGTTCACTGGCAGGATAAGGATCGTACCAAAGATGGTAAGAGCGAGTATAATGGCTAATAATCTGTTCTTCATGGTTTGAAACCTCCAATGGTATACATGTGTGTTCCCTGTTACACCTGAAACCCATTTTTCCAGTGAATCAGTAGAACAGGTAATGTGGCAGCATTTCGGGGCGGATCGTTGTTTTTATTAAGACGACACTTTCCGTCTGCTTATTGGATGCGATCTTTTGTCGTATAACTATTTCGGAACACCATTACCTGAATTTCAACAGTCAGGCGTAATAAACGGGATATAACTCTTGATTCCCTTTTACCGTGACATTTAAAAAAAAATTCTATTCCCGGAGCTTATGTCCGGATAACAACGATCCTCACACTCCCTGTGTAATCGGATCATACAAGTTTCCAGGACTCAGCCCCACCTTTGTAATATACTTCCCCTGTCGTTTTGGTAAAGTCCATTTTACCTGTTGAGTCAGGCTTGAAATTCCTGATAATGACCTGCTGTCCGGGGCTGATCAGAGTCCTGCGTCCGTCAGCAAAGAATACCGTACTACTATCTCCTGCCGGGATGATGAGGGCCGTTGATGACCGGTAATTCTGGTAACCTTTGATATCTATGGCGCTAACAATTCCTTTCTCGACCAGGACCCCGTTGACATAAAGGTCTACTTTGTTAAAGCTGAACCCTGTAATGGTTGACGAAGACCCATCAATCTCTCCCGATGAAGGGTCCATGATGACGAGCTGGATATTGTCACCTGCTGTGAACGGATAAATTTTACCTGCAATCTTGATCCAGGAATCTGTGGTCGTCACCGTGCAGGCAATATATCCTTCCGGCGTTAGATAGCCGGAAGTACTTCCATACAGATACACATCATGGCTGGGGGAAGTAGTGGTGGAAATATAGGAGTTCTGGATCCGCGTATCTGCCCCATAGGAGTTAGCTACGGTAAGAGTTACCGTGTAGGAACCTCCCGAAGAATAAATATGAGTTGGATTTGGTTCGGAGGACTTCAAACCGTCACCGAAGTCCCATGACCATACAACGGGTTGTCCTGTTGAAAGGTCGGTAAAATGTACTTCCAGTGGAGCTGCACCATCCCGCGGCGAAGCTGCAAAATTCGCTGCCGGTGCAATACCTGCTGAGATATACCCTGGAATGCTCTTTATATCAGATCCGAATTTATTTTCTACAACGAGGCTTACCGTATAGCTTCCCGGAATGGCATACTTGTGTACCGGTGTCCGCTCTGATGATACGCTCCCATCACCAAAATTCCATGACCATTTTGTCGGTATCCCGGATGATAGGTCTGTGAACTGCACAGTGAGCGGGAGCTGGCCCGAAGTCGGGACCGCAACGAAATCAGCCCGTGGCGGTGCAGGGGTGACCTGTGGGATGACCATTGTCATCGGAAGTATACTCGGTATATAAGGCGTCTCTACGGGTATGACGATTTCCGGTGTAACGGCAGGTTCAGATGGCAGGGTCGCTACCGGGACCGTTGTTACTACCGGGATTGGTGTTACAACGGTGACAGGGGTACTGCTGTGTAACTGTTGTGAGACCACGACCGTCTGCTTCTGACCATTCCTGTAAATAACTGCGACATTATCAGGGTTTGAATTACCCGAATACTGGACTTTTATGGTTTTCCCGGCTGTCCACGGCCAGTCCTGTGCATGGAGCAGTGAGACCTGGCTGTCAGGGACATCCTCTCCGTTTATCCGGACAAGAAGACGGTCTTTTGGAAACGGGTCTCCACCGTCATGATAGAGATATACCACGCTTCCCGATGCCTCAACCGTTGCATTCATACGCGGGACTTTGTCAGGGCTTGAAGAGAAAAAGATCATTACCCCTGCAGCGGCTACAATCAGAATAATCGATACCACGATGACAATGATCGAGTTTCTCGATAAAGCATCCTCAGTGTTCATGCTCCTCCGCCCGTCTGCTACTCCGTACAGGCGTCGTGCCCTGCTCCGGAGTCCTTCCGGGTTTTAATTATTGAATCTTCTAATTTTGGGAGATATGAA
>JALOPT010000144.1 GCA_025453715.1 Methanoregulaceae archaeon
GTCCAGCAGTCTGGATACGGTCACGGATAGCGATAGCAGAACTGAGTGGTATATGTCCAAATCGTGAAACCATATCGGAAAGGATAAGGCTCGTAGAAGGGTAAATGAATACTTTTGCCATGTCAGGGCTCCTGTGCATCGATCAGTTTCTTGAGTTTGTAGACGTCAAGGAATGGGCGGTCCAGCGGATTTTTGGGGGCAGGAATCATTTTTTCATCAAGTTTTTTGAGTTCTTCAAGACCAAATGAAACGTAGGGGATGATGGTCATCTCATGCTCCATTCCATTATATCCTGGTCGTGCACCGCCGAGATTTGCCCGGCAGCGGCGGGGATCTCCGGGAGGGAAACCCCGGTCCTTCACAAAAATATGTTCAGGATCGAGCTTTCGCAGTTCGGTAATAATGCGGTCAACCTCTTTTTCATGACCATTAATGACAATCCCAAAACAGGTCTCCTTGATCATAACTCCCTGCGAAATTTCATAAGCGCGGAGCGCAAGATCGGCTGGAGTAACCTCAAAAGACTCCACCACCATATACTTGGTTACGGTGCCTGCATGTGTCGGAGAATAATCGGTCACCGCTGTACCTCCCTGATATACACGTTTTCCTTCTCCTTTACTTTTTTCAGTTTTTCCGTATCAATAACACTCCCGAGAATATTTGTGCCTTCAAAAGGTTCCGATGTGGGACCGAACTCTTTATTTGCCGAAAGGCGAACGCCGACAAATCCGGAAGCTTTGCGGGAATCATTGGTAATTGCAAGTGCAGCTGCAGGAACCTCTCCTGTGGGGGTATTTTCCGGATTGATTTTTGATCCTGCCGGCACGGCTGACCTGAACAGAACAACGTCATCGAATTTAAAAAAGACCGGTATCATGCCGGTATCATGTTGCTTTAGCCCGGTGATTCGGCGGAAAATATCACAGCTGACAGGCGCTCTTTCGTCATCAAGTGTTATGTCGATGACCTTATCAAGAGGTGCTGTTGTCACGGTCACTGACCTGTCCTTGAGAACGTCCAGTGTGTTTCCCGGATCCTGTGAAACTACAATTCTTTCCCCTTCTTCCTTATCAATATGGAGAGAAATTCTCTCTGCGGTGGCAATTTCTATCGCTTTTTTGAGGGGAAGTCCAAGAAGGTCGATTCGTTGAGGCTGAACGCTGACCTTGAGAATATCATTTTCTTTGGCAAGTTTTACCAGTTCGATCCCATGAATAACCTGACCGACAACATCATGAACCGGACTGCTGGGAACATCATCACGGTAAATATAGATGCCTCCAGCCAGTTGTCCCGAGGTTCTTACCGTTACCGTCCCTTCTCTGCGTGGATGCCTGAATTCTCTCTCAATATCTGAAGTACCGGTGAGCCTTGAATCAAGAATATGGGTGCTGGTTACCCGGCTGACATGAAACCTCCCGCCTTTGAGTCCCAGAAGCATGTGTTCAACACTATCTGAGGCCTCAGTTGTGATCTGTTCAGGGGTATATCCCTGAGCGATCACTTTAACCCGGGTTGCAATCCGCATTCCGTCCTCAACAACAAGGCCAAGGTCAGTTGTGGTGAAGGATCGACTGGTGTCCGCCCAACTGATGACCGGTTCGATTTTTGTAATACGGTCACCGGTAGTCCAACGATCAAGAACACCCCTTCCACTTACTACTTTTGCAAAAACGCCGCCTCTTTCATCTGCCCCATGATCGGCAGAATGGTGTACTTTAGAGAAAATCAGGTAGGATCGTGCCGGCTCATACCCCCCGCAGCCAAGAATTACATCACCCCGTTCGTAGATACGGGCAGTGCGTTTGGGTTGAATCGCTGAGGGGAAAGGCCCAAACGCAGTTGCGTAACGATCAGTCCAGTGAAGAGTGAGTTTTTCCACAATGTCAGGAGATTTTAAGAACTCCTCGCTCGCGCCCGAAATTTCAATGGTGACTTCACCGGCTGTTGTGCTGATAGCCAGATTTCCTGTTTTCGACTGTTCCTGCGTTGAAGGACGGATAACTGCAATGCTGCATTCAGGCGAATGGTTGGGAATGATAGAACCCAGAGTGCTCCCCTCTTTGATCTCCAGCCTCTCGCCATCGAGGTGGACGGTAATCATTGCGTCCCTCATGCGGAAGGCTGACTCATGAGCTTGCGCTCTTCTTCAGTGAGGAACGCGAGCACTTCTGCAGTCTTGCCAATCTGGACAATCTTTCCTCCCCGCATCAGGGCGAGCCGGTCGCAGACATCCCTGACAAATTCCATATCATGGGAAACGACAATAAAGGTCTCTTCCATCTCTTCCCGGGAATGCATGATTGAATGCTTCACATCGATCTTGGTGATGGGATCCATTGTCCCGGTCGGTTCATCAAGAATTACAATTCTCGGCTCACGAATCAGAACCTGAGCGAGTGCCACACGGTGCCGTTCTCCCTCCGAGAGCTGCCCTGGCATACGTTCGAGGATTTCCCTGCTTTTTTCATCGGAGAACCCAGCCATCCTGAGCGTTACAAGAGCTTTTCGCATTGCGAGTTCTTTTGGAAACTCAAGCCCGATTGCATCAGTGAGGTTGTCAAGAATCGTGCGATGGGGGAAGAGGTCATATTCCTGGTGGAGGAGACCGATATATGCGGTGGCCCTGCCACGTTGTTCTATACCGGGTTTTGTCATATCGACCCATTCTTCACCAATCCTGATATTCATCTCTCCACTGGTAGGTTCTACAAGACCGGCAATAATTCCCGAGAGGGTGGTCTTTCCTGCGCCACTCTTACCGATGATACCAAAAATCTCTTTTGCGAATACCTCAAAAGTAACCCCGTTCACGGCTTTAACGACACCGCGGTCAACAGAGATATAGCGTTTGAAAAGATCCCGGGCAACGACTACCTTTTCACCCAACTCGGTGTCTTCAAACTTTTCGGTATCATCATATCCCTTCATGAACTCCGTGATGACTTCCTTAGGTGTTCCGATTTTCGCAATCGCGCCATCAACAAGGAGTATTGCACGGTGGGCCACATCTTCAATGACCTGGGAGAAGTGGGAAGTGACAACCATTCCCATATTATTTGTCCTGGCCGCGTCTATCAGCATTGAGTGGACTATTTTTGCAGTTCCGGGATCAAGTGTGCCGGTAGGTTCATCAGCAAAGAGCAGAAAAGGCTCTTTTGCCAGCTGACGTGCCAGAACCACTCTCTGTTTCTCCCCACCGGAAAGATCGCGGGCAATATGCATCATTCTGTGTGAGAGTCTTACCTGGTCGATAAGATCCGCTGCCCGGTTGATTGCGTTGTCATTCGGGTAATCGATGTCATCCAGAGCGTGAAGTACATTTTCAATGACACGATCATCTCCGTATAATGCGAAAGTACGCTGGAACATGATAGCGGTGCGTCGCATTACACGGCGTTTGAGTGTCTCATCTTTCTCACTCCACAGGTCTACATCGAGGGCAAGAAGTGTGCCACTGCAATGAGGGCAGGGCTTCCCGGCGGCACTTCCGACATCCATATGGTCGCATCCGTTACATGCGGCTACATGGTAAATAATCCGGCCACTTGTAGGGGGTTGCTCGACACCTCGTATGAGGTGCATGAGAACCGTCTTACCTGCGCCACTCCTGCCAATAATTCCCAGAATCTCCCCTTCGGCAATCTCAAAAGAAATGTTCTTGAGGACCCTCGTGCTATCAAAATCCATGCAGAGGTTGTCAACCGTGATCAGTGGAGCCTTCATAATACCCTTATACCTAATGTGATACTTGTGACATATTACCTTTTATATGCTGCATTACAGTCGTCACGATCGAAATGTTATTTTGAAGCCAGACTTTTCTGCACAATGGGCACTACCTCACAAACATTGTTTACTACGTAATCAGCTTCGCGATAGAGTTCTTCCGGCCGGTCTGCGGCCTGTTGTATTGTGAGTATTGCAATATCGGCATTCTGCATGGCGCATAAGTCATTAATTCCATCGCCAACCATCAGAACCTTGTCATATTCCTGCCTCAAATCATTGATTATCTGCGCTTTGACCGTAGGAGTTGCAACACCATATACACGGTCGCGGGGGATCCCGAGGTGGTCTGCCATCTTTTCCAGTTTCGTTACCCTGTCACCGGATGCGATGAATACCGGAACCCCCAGGCGGTGGAGTGCGTTGATAGTCTCTTTGGCACCATCAAATGGCCATCCCCCGGCAGTAATTGCAAATTCTATACACTTGTAAGCCATATTGACAATTGCACCGCTGTTCAGGGTAACAATGGATTCCGCTTTACAAACGGTCCAGACGTTCCTGATACACTCCTGAAGATCACTCACACGGACCTGCTGGTCAGTATAGAGTATATCACCGATTTCCTCAGCGGTCACTATTTTTCTTGTACAGCTCACGCCGAATCCCAGGTCATGGTCAACCAGGTACGATGAAAGCAATTGTTCGCCCGGTGTTTTTATAATGTCCTTTGAGTGGACCGGCAAAACAACTAAGACGCGATCAGGTGAACTAAACGTGAGTGTTGTTGTTTCAATCCCGGGCAGGAGCTTTTTGTTGCCAATGTCTTTTGCAACCCGGTACGTGTTCAGGAGTGTTCCCGCACTATCAAAAACAACCGCTAACGACATGGTAATTCCCGGTAATAAACTCTATGTACTTTTCTGAACATTGAATCAATGAAGCTGATGTTCGTAACTGAAACCGCAAAGAAGATAAAGAGCAATACGAGGTGCCGGCAGAATTGCGCGCGAGGCTGCCGAAGCGCTCCGGAATCATGCAATGGAAATCAGGGCAGGTGATCTCCGGTCTTTTCAGCAGGAGATGAATACCGCGGCACACACCCTTATCGCGACACGACCTACGGCGGTCTCTCTCCCGAATGCTGTACATATGGTTATGTCAGGGCTTGAGCAGGCAGGAACACTGGAAGAAGCGAAAAAAGGCGTACTTACACGTGCGGAGCAGTTCATTTTCTCCTCCAGACACGCCGTCGAAAACATCGCACAGTTCGGATCCCGGCATATACAGGACGGGGATATTCTCCTCACTCATTGTAATTCTGAAGCTGCACTAGGGTGTATTATTGAAGCGCACCGGAGTGGTAAGGATATTGAGGTTTTTGCTACCGAAGTACGTCCGCGGAACCAGGGACATCTCACGATCAGGACGCTCAGTGATGCCGGGATTAAAACAAATTTTATTGTTGATTCCGCTGTCCGATCGTTCATCAATGAAGTTGATCTTGTGATCGTAGGAGCAGATGCGGTAACGGTAAACGGGGCAGTGGTGAATAAGATCGGGACTTCACAGGTTGCCCATACCGCGCATGAAGCACGGGTAAATGTCCTCGTTGCAGCAGAGACCTACAAGTTTGCGCCACGGACCATTTTTGGTGAATTAATCCAGATTGAGGAGCGTGATGGAAATGAGGTG
>JALOPT010000014.1 GCA_025453715.1 Methanoregulaceae archaeon
GGCCGAGCCAGGTCAGCGGGTTGCGCCACTGCCGCCTGCTCCTGCGGTTCGACTTCCAGCGGTCCCTCGATGCCCGACTGCGTGAGATCCCCGACCTGGCCGTGGGCGAGATCGCCCCGGGCGGAGGGATGAACCTCCCCGCGAGCTATTTCGCCGCCTGTGGTCAAACCGCGCGTCATTTGGTTGATCACGGCCTGCTGTCGCCCAGCGCGGCCACGTCCCGACTCGAAACCATCCAGGCGCGACTGGATGCCCTGGCTTCTGCCCAGGCCAAACGCGTGGCATTACCTGATACCCGGTAACTCTTCCGGTTTCACCCTTCTTCAATGGGATTATTACAGTAAACGTGGACGTTATACTGCGGGATTCTCATTATTATTGGACAGAGATATTTATAATAGTGATCTACACCGTAGAGACTGAAACTGGTGTAGTGCAGGAAATGGCTGATTGTACCGATGAAAAATATTCAAATATGGTACCCACGTTCAGGCAATTTTAAACATGGTAACGGTTGAGATATATATAAAACCTGGAAAAAAGTAA
Source organism: Methanoregulaceae archaeon (assembly GCA_025453715.1). GTDB lineage: Archaea > Halobacteriota > Methanomicrobia > Methanomicrobiales > Methanospirillaceae > CAIKOD01. The sequence continues at coordinate 547 of JALOPT010000014.1, forward strand.
GGCCCGGGATATTTTAATCCGACAGAAGTGAGGACGTTAAAACTGACCTGGTACTTGTCCGCCACGTAAAATTGATCCATGAATGGAAAAGACAGTAACAAAGGAGATTTATGGCAACAACTGCAGGAATAAGTGGCATCGATGTAAGGGCAATTGCCACTGAGCTTAAAGGACTCCTGCCACTCTGGATTAACAAAGTCTACCAGTTTGATGGGAAAACACTTGGGATCCGCCTGAACGGAGAAGAGCATAAAAAATACCAGCTTATTATCGAACCCGGACGACGCCTTCACCTGACTGGTTCGTTTCCAGACACGCCGAAGGTCCCACCCCAATTCCCCATGCTGCTCCGGAAACACCTGACTGGCGGAAAAATACTTGATATCCGGCAACAGGGACTCTCACGTATCATTATTTTCGATATCGGGAAGGCAGATACCACGTATCATGTCCTTGTTGAGCTCTTTGATGCGGGAAACGTGGTTTTCTGTGAAGAAGATTTTACTATCATCAAACCGCTCTGGCATCACCGGTTTAAAGACAGGGACGTGATTCCCGGTGTGCCTTACCAGCTTCCCGTTGACCCGACGCTTTTTGACGAGGCGGGTTTTGCATCGTTTCTACAGGAAGATCCCCGGGATATTGTCAAGGCACTTGCTGTTGGATGCCTTCTCGGTGGATCTTATGCAGAGTATATCTGCAGGGAAACGGGTATAGATAAACATACCCCGGCACCTTCGGTTGATCCGGGCATGATAAGAAATGCCGTCAGGGCACTTTTAGATAAGGCGGAAACAGGACGGGGACCTGTAATTACCGGGGGTGGGTGTATCCCATTCATTGCCTCCGAAAGCGGGGACATGAAACGGTTCCAGACATTCAACGAGGCCCTTGACGCATTTTATTCCCCTGAAGTGAGACTTTCAAAAGGAGAGAAGAAAGAAAAGAAACGCCTGACAAAGGAAGAAGTAATTCGTAAGCAGCAACTCGAATCGGTTAAGAAATTCCAGAATAAAGTTATCAGACTCGAAAAAATTATCGCTGCGATATATGAAAATTACCCCCTCATTACCGAAGTTATCAGTTCACTTGATGCTGCGAGTAAAAAATATTCATGGCAGGAAATTGAACAAATCCTTGGTAAAAATAAAACAGGAGTTGGCGAAAAAATTGTGGCTGTCCACCCCGAAGAGGCATCAGTTGACCTGGACTTAGGGGTAACCGTAACCATTCATGTCCACGAAAATATTGAGGTTAATCTTGGCCGGTATTTTTCGCAGGTCAAGAAATACAAAAAGAAAATTTCCGGTGCGAAAAACGCGATGGACCGCCCTCTCCCAAAAATGACCACGGCGAAGCACCAGGTGCCGGTACTCAAAAAGAAATGGTTTCACCGGTTCCGCTGGTTCTATACCAGTGATGGTGTCCTTGTCCTTGGGGGCCGTGATGCCGGGCAGAATGAAGAGCTCGTGAAGAAGTATATGGAGGGGGGCGATACCTTCGTTCACGCTGACGTTCATGGTGCGAGTATTGTCATTATTAAAGGGAAAACAACACGGATGGATGAAGTTGCACAGTTTGCAGCTTCGTTTTCAGGGGCATGGAAGAGTGGGCATTTCAGTGCCGACGTATATTCAGTGCGACCTGACCAGGTTAGTAAAACCCCGGAAGCCGGTGAATACGTAACACGTGGTTCTTTCATTGTGCGTGGGGAACGCCACTACGAAAATAATGTCCCTCTCGGGACGGCAATCGGGTTTCAGAGCGAGCCGGAAGTAGCGGTTATCGGGGGACCCGTCAGCACCGTTCAGGCAAGAGCAAAGTACCTTGTTGAACTGAAACCAGGCACGTTTGAACCAAACGACACGGCAAAAAAAGTACTGCGGATCCTGCGGGAGAAAATTCCGGATGGTGAATGGAAGGCGTACAAGGCAGTCCTTAACACTGAGGCGGTTGCTGCTTTTGTTCCACCCGGGGGTTCTGATATTGTTGAGACATCATAGAATACCAGGAGAAATTCAGGTCCAGGAAAGGTCATGAAGGCTGAATTTGGAGAATTGCAGAAATCTTACGGGGAAATCAGGCTCTTCCCTGAAAATATCGATGATATCTGGCACCTGAGTCACCTGATCGCTCCCGGGGATCTCGTGTTTGCAACCACACTCAGGACAGCCGATTCATCAACCGATAAAATCCGGCCGGAAAAAGTGGAGAAAAAGCCGGTAAGGCTTGGGATACGGGTAGAGAAGGTTGAATTCCACCATTATGCCAACAGGCTCCGCGTCACGGGATTAATAGAGCATGGGACGGACCAGGGTTTTTATCACACGCTCAATATTGAGACCGGCTACGAAATTTCTGTTATCAGGCAGTGGAGAAAGAACGACCTCGAGCGGATTGACCGGGCAGTTAAGGCATCCGTATATGATGTAATCCATATTCTGACAATCGAAGAGGGTGAGGCAGAACTCTTCCGGATACGTCATTTCGGTCCGGAGCCCGTAATTACCATAACCATGGGAAGCGGGAAGGGGATGGAGGTCAATAGCAGGACTTCCTTTTTTGAAAAAGTCCATGGCCAGCTAGTCCCTGTCAATGGTCCTCTCGTTGTGGCAGGCCCTGGTTTTATTAAAGAAGATTTTATGAAATTTTTCCGTGCCCGGGAGAATGAAAAAGCTAAAAAAACAGTTATCGTGGAAACCAGGAGAACGGGCGCGGGGGCTGTGCAGGAAGTCATTGGCCTCGGCACTCTTGAGAAACTTGCAGGGGACCTCCAGCTTGCCCGCGAGGTAAACCTGATGGGAGAATTCTTAAAGAGGGTCTCAAAAGGGGAACCTGTCGCCTATGGACGTGGCGAGGTGAAAAATGCCGCGGATTGTGGTGCGATTGAAGAGATTCTTGTCGTTGATACCCTGATACGTGACCATGAAATCATCGGGCTGATGGAAAAGGCCGAGCAATCGGATGCCGGCGTCGTTGTGTTCTCTACAGGGTTTGAACCGGGAAAACGGCTGGAAGCACTCGGCGGGGTAGCAGCATTGTTACGGTACAGGATAGGATGACCAATACTACCCGTTTCGATATCGTTATTATCGGTGCCGGCCCTGCAGGATTATTCTGTGCGGCTACGGCTGGTGCCGCCGGGAAAACAGTACTTATCCTTGAGAAAAATTCCGGTCCCGGAAAAAAATTATTGCTGTCGGGTTCAGGCCAGTGTAATATTACCCACGATGGACCAGTCAGGGAATTTTTAACGCACTACGGCCCCCATGGCGCATTCCTGAAGCCTGCACTGATGAATTTTCCGAATACCGCACTCATCGCTTTTTTCAAGGAAAGGGGACTGGACATGGTGACCACGGATAGGGGAAAAGTATTCCCTGTGACGCTGAAATCCGCCGATATTCTCCGTATCCTTGAAAAGGAATGTGTATCCTGCGGGGTAGCTATCCATTATAACGAGCCGGTACGGGAAGTAAACCATAATGGCGGCTATTTTTCAATTGTAACAAGGCAAGCTCTTTTTTCCGGATCCACGCTGGTAATCAGTACAGGGGGCGTTTCATACCCCGGTACCGGCTCAACGGGCGACGGGTATGGTTTAGCTTCATCTCTCGGTCACACCATTGCAGAGACCGCACCCGCTCTTTCACCAGTTATTATCAACAGGTACCCGTTCAGGGACCTTGCCGGGGTTTCCTTTGATTCGCTGTTTTTTTCTTTGTGGAGAGAAGGAAAAAAGATTGGCAGCCACCAGGGGGACCTCCTCTTTACCCACCAGGGATTATCCGGTCCGGGAATCCTTGATTATTCACGTTTCATTCATCCCGGGGATACAATTCGGTTGTCTTTTATCGGCCCTGTCAGGAGAGAACAGTTTACAAAAGAGGTCTCGGAAAAAATAGCTGCACACCCGGTATCTCATGTAAAAACTGTTATTTTATATTATAAAGTCCCTGAACGTCTTGCAACACAGCTTCTGTTCCTCTCCGGGATACCGGAGAACCTGACCTGTGCCCATCTCACAAAAGAAAAGAGGAATATCCTTATTGCAAACATGTTGGAATTTCCCCTCACCGTCGCGAAACTCGGGGGGTTCCAGGAGGCGATGGTTACAAGGGGCGGGGTTTCCCTCCCGGAAATTAACCCGAAAACGATGGAGTCCCGCCAGGTCCCGGGATTATATTTTGCGGGTGAGGTTATCGATATCGATGGGGATACAGGCGGATATAACCTCCAGGCAGCATTTTCAACCGGGTACCTGGCAGCTACGTCTATCCTGAAGCAACCAGGGCCATGTATATGAAAAATAGTATAGATCAATAGATAATACACCCCCCGGGTCCAGATTATTCTGGAGGTCCTCCAGTTCCCGGTGCTTCGATCCACCGTTGTAGAACCTGATTGGGCACGGGACAATGGTAATCTCTGATAATTTTAAAAAAAACTTTTAGAATATCACTGCCCGATGAATATCATATGGGCGTGGGGAGGGGGTGGATGAGGAAAACACTCTTCCTGTCTAACACTCAATGGTAATTCTTTTATTAAAATGGGGTTTTCCGAAAGCCAGTAAAGCCAAAAAAAGAACGGGATAATCAGCCTATGGCGAGTAAAGGAGTAAGAATCCAGGGTTATTGTTTCCATGAACACCCTTTGGCACCTCCTCTACTGCCAGGACTGACCTGTGAATAGTTATTTAAGTATACTATGAATTGCCTTCGATAACCGGGTAATCCCTTCCACGATTCGTTCCTCATCAGAATTCGAGTAATTCAGTCGCATCGTGTTTGAGCCACTACCATCAGTATAAAACGGGTCACCCGGGACAAAGGCGACATTTTCCTTAATTGCGATATTGAAGAGGTCCATTGTTGAAAAACCGGGAGGCAGCGTCACCCAGAGGAACATCCCTCCATCCGGGCGCGTAAAGGTAACTTCTGGCGGAAATGTTTCTTCGATTATCTTAACCATGATGTCACGCTGGTAACGGTACACCTCGCGAATATGGAGTATATGGGAGTCAATATCATTATCTGCCAGGAATTTACTTATTATCCGCTGGGCAAGATAATTTGAATGAAGGTCTGATGCCTGCTTGGCTGTGACCACCTGTTCAAATACACCGGGGGGTGCAGCGATCCAGCCCATCCTCATTCCCGGGGCTATAATTTTTGAAAATGACCCGGTGATTATGCCCAGATCGGGCAGGTAACTGCTGACAAGGGGGAGGTCATTTCCCCGGAACCGAAGTTCCCCGTACGCATCGTCCTCGATAAAAGGGATCCCGGATTCGGACAGGAGTGCTGCTACTTCCTCCCGCTTCTTTCCGGAATATGATAACCCAGAAGGGTTCTGGAAATTAGGCACACCATAGAAAAGTTTTGGTGAATGTGTATCAAGGACCTGCCTGAGCACCTCTGTGTCCGGGCCATCTTCAAGCAGTGGCACGTCTTTGAAAAATGGTTCATAGAGTGAAAATGCCTGGATAGCCCCCAGGTACCCGGGTCTTTCAATTGCCACCGGATCATTCCGGTTAATAAACAATTTACCAATGAGATCGAGACATTGTTGGGAACCATTTGTTATTAGAATATTTTCTGGAGAGATCGCTAGTCCGCTCCGTTTCAGGTACCGTTGTGCGATAAATTCACGGAGCGGCTGGTACCCCTCTGTCGTAGAGTACTGAAGTGCCGAAATCCCGTCATCGGTCAGGACAGCCCTTGCAGCCTCGTTAAGCTTTTTTACCGGGAATAGCGCTGGATTGGGCAGTCCCCCTGCGAAGGAGATGATCTTTGGATCTTCAGTCACTTTTAAGATCTCCCTGATAAATGACCGGGGTGTCTTTTCCATCCGTGATGCGAACCTGTATATCATGTTTGTACTCTTTCAAGCCGGGTTTTTTCCGGCAGTCTTTTGTATATTTTTTGGAAACAGTAGTATTTAGAGCAACTTGACAACAATGCCAATATGATAAAATAAATTGAGATATTTTCCAAGCCGGAACCTTAAGCAAGGCTATATCTGATGATAGCGCCTTATTATCGATCAATAATCTGGAATGTCCATGTTTTCAGGTACACAAGTGTTCACTATTACATCATTCCAGATACCCTTCGGACGTGTATAACAGTTTTTTAATAAAATGGAAGCGCTATATCCTGCAGTCCGTTTTGTCCCGGCAGTTGAAACGTGGTCTGATAACCCTGTAACCATGGAACAGCAATAATCTTCCTGGTTTGAGGAAAACGCTCGTAAAATGCTTAGTAATCGATATATGATCAGGACTGGCCCCTGATCCACTCCGCGTATTGCGCCCTGAGCTGTTCACGTTCTTCATGAGACAGGTCTTTTTTCCTGGTCTTATGTATATGCTGCTCAAGCTGTGAGACAATATTTTCGGCCACCCTGAAGTCCTCGACTTCAAGATAATGACTGGCACGCCTTACATCAATCGTTGCCCCGCATATCGGGCATAGTTTCCACTCCTGGAAACGGTCGACATAGGTAAAAGTTTTGCAACCGCCGCATCGTATCACAAGATAACCTGCTGACACGTTACACATTATCTCGTGGCGCTAACGCTACCATGAAATAACCCTCACATAACGTCTATTTGTTCTTTCCCTGTATACATAATTATCCATAGAGCAGGGAACCGTATCTGAATCCCTGTAATACGGTTTTTTTGGGAGAACACGAAATATCAATTGGCAATCCCGGATGTTACCGGTGTTGTAAGGATATAAGAAGAGATCTTCAATATTTTATAGTAAAAAATGTACCCTCATACCTGTTCCTCTTGGAAACTTACGTGCAGAGAAATGTTTCCTTTCAAAATTCAATCCGATGAAATTACCGGCCTTGCATTCATCATTTCGAAATGACTGAATGCTGATAAATTGGTTAGAACCTACACGGTAACAGTCAATAACTTTTCAGGTCTGACGCCAGAATGATCCGGTGAAAAATACCAAAAAAAGATTATTTCCAGATAATGTCCAGTACAAAAATAAATGCCCCGATGGCTGCTGCCACCACAATAACTGCAATGGGGCTGATATGGACGGCCCGCCGGTCTTCACTCTCGTAATAATTGACGAGACCTGCCGATGAGAGGAGTCTTCCACCCTGTTTCTTTGCCATACAAAGCTATTTCTCATTCTCAATATATAAATGGGTGTTAAGGATTTTTTATGGACCATGAAGTGACGGTCAGCGGCCATGCCCTCCTGGGAGAGTCGCTTGAGGAGCGCCCCGTCACAATTGTTGTGAAATCCGGGATTATCACTCACATCGAGGACGACCCTCATCCGGGAGACAACTGGATTATACCTGCATTTTTTAATGCTCACACGCACCTCGGGGACAGTGTTGCGATGGATACCTTTACCGATGGTGACCTCGTTTCACTGGTCACACCCCCTGACGGGCTGAAACACCGGCTCCTTGCGCTTGCGTCCCGTGATGATACTATTTCCGGGATGCGTTCCAGTATCCAGGCAATGGTCCGGAGTGGTACGGCTGGTTGCGCGGATTTTCGTGAAGGAGGCATAAACGGGACCAGGATGCTGCAGGAAGCTGGAAAATCCTTAATCCCGGAACTTATCATCCTTGGTCGCGAAGGAGGAGAACTGGTTGCTGATGGGCTTGGTGTCAGCAGTGTACGTGATGTGCCTCACCTTGAACGGGTGGTAAGTGAGGCCCGGAACAATAACAAATTAATTGCCTTCCATGCCGGTGAAAAAGACCCGGATGACATTGATAGTGCCCTTTCGTTTAACCCGGACCTGCTAATCCATTGCACACATGCAACCCGGGTCCAGCTGAGACGGTGTGCTGATGAAGGTATCCCCATTGCGGTCTGTCCCCGATCAAACTGGGCCCTGGGTGTTGCCGGTTCCACGACAGAACCCCCGCTTCACGACATGATCGACCTCGGCTGCCGGGTATTCATCGGAACTGACAACGTGATGTTTATCCAGCCTGACATGTTTGCAGAGATGGCATTTGCACACTATGTATACCGGGTACCACCTGCCATGCTGATAAGGGCTGCCATTGAAGGATCTTTGCTCGGTAAAAATTCGTTTTTCATCCGGAAAGGGGTCCCCGCGAGATTTTTTGTTATGAACCCAGGCACCTCCAATATGCGCTTCAGTCTCGATCACCTCTCAACAATCGTAAAACGAGGCTCTTCAGCCAGCATCCTCAAGAAGATTTTTATTTTAGAGAGCTAACTCATAAAGAAGACTATTTTGTGGGGTAATGATGTTTGGTAAAATACTCGTCGCAATCGACGGATCGGGAATGAGTGGACACGCACTCCAGACCGCAATTGACGAAGCCAGGGTATGGAAAGCAGCACTTCATGTAATATATGTTGTTGAGACCGGGCTCTTTTCATCACTGCCTATGGACAACACCTGGGAGATCATGCTTTCTATGCTTGAGAAAGAAGGGGGAAAAGCAATAGCAGAAGCAAAAAAGCAGGCTGATAGTAAGGGAGTAGTGATTACACCTCACCTGAAACAAGGCCATGCAGGCAATGAAATAGTGAAAGCCGCAGGGGATACTGGTGCCGATGTGGTGATAGTCGGGTCCCACGGAAAAAGCAACGTGGACCGGCTGCTGCTTGGAAGCGTAAGCTCATTTGTCGTGTCAAACTGCCCCGTTGCAGTCCTGGTGGTGAGAGCATAACAGAGATGCTGGTTAAAGACTTCATGACCGCGGATGTGGTCAATGTTGAAATCCCGGGGAACCGGGATGATGTACTTAAAATCCTGAAGCGGACAGGAATCAGCGGGGTACCGGTGCTGAAAGGAGGTAAACTGGTAGGGATCATTACCCGGAAAGACCTCCTCCGGAAAGCAGAAGAGACCCAGCTTGGTCTCCTGATGACCGCTGACCCTATTGTGATCAGCCCTGATGCCCCATTGAGCGAGGCTGCAAAACTACTCGTCACCCATAATGTCCGCAGGCTGCCGGTCATTGAAGATGGCACTCTTCTGGGGCTGATAAGTATCGCGGACCTTATCCACGCCATTGCCACGCTCCGGATCAAAGAGGAAATAAAGGACCTCTACACCAGCCAGACGTTCGCACTATGGGAAGAGACCCCCCTGCCAGTCGTCGGGCGTGTCATGGAAATTTCAGGGTTTGAGGCAATTCCCATCCTGGATGCGGAAAGTAAACTCCAGGGCATCATATCCGAACGTGACCTTATCAGGCATTCCTCAATTGAAGATACCGTGGAGATTAGCGATTTCTCTAACGGTACTGATGATGATGAGTGGACCTGGGAGAGCATCCGAGACATGCACACTATCAGTTACGGTATTTCGAAAATTCAGCTGCCACCAAGACCGGTAAAAACAGCGATGGTAAAGAATGTGGTAGCAGTCCCGATTAATTCCGAAGTAAGTGATTGTGCACTGAAGATGAAACGTGCCCGGGTAGACCAGTTACCGGTGATCAATGGTGACAAGAAACTCGTCGCGATGCTTTTTGACCGTGAGCTCATCAGGGTGCTCTGCAACCCTGCCATTCAATAAAAACCTTTAAATTTATTGATGTCATCATATTCCTCAAACGCTTTTAAGAATTTTTCCAGCGTCTAAAATATTTTAGGGTGTTTCATATGAATGAACCGTACCAGGAACCTCTCAAAGGGACGACCACGGTTGGTCTGGTGTTTTCTGAAGGAGTCGTCCTTGCCACAGAGAAAAGGGCAACAATGGGATATTTCATCGCCAGTAAAAAGGCAAAGAAAGTCTACCAGATCTCTGACCGTATCGGCATGACAACAGCAGGTGGCGTCGGTGATGCACAGCAGCTTGCCCGGGTAATGACAGTAGAAAGCAGCCTGTACCAGATCCGGCGTGGCCGGGCAATCGCAGTAGGAGCAGCTTCAACGCTCCTCTCGAATTTACTGAATGCAAACCGCTATTTCCCGTATTATGTCCAGCTCCTCGTTGGCGGGGTGGACGAAAAAGGCCCTTCCATATACTCGGTTGATGCTATGGGTGGTGCAACAATGGAAGAAGAGATTGTTGCAACAGGTTCCGGGTCTCCCGGTGCTTACGGGGTCCTTGAAGACCGGTTTAAAAAGGACATGAATGAAGAAGAAGCAATTGAATTGGCCATCAGGGCAATAAAAGCTGCAATGAGACGTGATGCAGGGTCCGGTGAAGGTATCCACGTTGTTGTCATTACCAAAGAAAGTTACATGGAGATTGCTGATGAGCAGGTCCAGAAGGCGCTTTCAGCACTCGCCGCATAACTGCTTTTTTTTAGGACGGATTGAATGCTAATTGAAGAGAGATTGAAAGAACTTAAGGATAAGATTAACGAAAAGGTGCCTTCCGGCATCACCGTATCAGATGTGGAATTTGAAGGGCCTGAACTGGTCATTTATACAGACGACCCCAAAAAATTTGCCGATGAGGCGGATCTTATCAAAGTACTGGCCAGGGACCTGCGGAAACGTATCGTGGTCCGCCCGAACGTGCTGGAAGACCCGGACAGGGCAATCGGGGAGATCCGGGCAGTCGTAGCCGATAATGCAGGAATTACGGATATCTTCTTTGATGCTGACACCGGTGAAGTACTGATCGAGGCAGAAAAACCCGGGGTTGTGATCGGAAAAAACGGGGCAACACTTCGTGAGATTACAAAACACATTGGCTGGACCCCTAAAGTGGTCAGGACACCACCTATTGAAAGTTCCACAGTAAAACAGGTCCGCCAGTACCTCCGATCAGTTAACGAAGACCGTAAAATATTCTTAAGAACAATCGGACGCCGCATTCACCGTGATATAACAAGCAAGGACCAGTGGGCAAGAGTGACAATGCTTGGCTGCTGCAGGGAAGTAGGAAGGGCAGCATTCCTGCTTACAACACCCGAAAGCAGGGTTTTAATCGACTGCGGGGAAAAACCTGACAATAGTAACAGCACACCATACCTCTATGTACCTGAAATACACCCGCTTTCACAGCTCGACGCGGTTGTGCTGACCCATGCTCACCTTGATCATTGTGCCCTTGTCCCTCTGCTTTATAAGTATGGATACGATGGCCCCGTTTACAGCACGCCTCCGACGCGTGACCTTTCGGCAATGCTCCAGCTGGACTACCTTGATGTAATCCACAAAGAAGACAGAAAAGTCCCATACTCCTCGAACGAAGTCAAGACCTATATCAAACATTCTATTACCCTTAATTATGGGAACGTGACTGATATTGCACCCGATATTAAACTGACATTCCATAATGCAGGTCATATCCTCGGTTCCGCCATCGCCCATTTCCATATTGGTGACGGGCTCTATAATATCGCATTTACCGGGGACTTCAACTACAGTAAGAGTCGTCTTTTCAACCCGGCAACCGCAAATTTCCCCCGTCTTGAAGCACTTTTCATGGAGAGTACCTACGGGGGTTCCGACAATATGCAGCCGGCAAGGTCGGATGCGGAAGAGAAATTGTACGAGACGATTAATATTGTGCTTTCAAGAGGTGGGAAAGTCATCATTCCGGCATTCGCCGTTGGCCGTTCGCAGGAAGTAATGCTGGCCCTGGAAGAAGGCATGAGAAAAGAGAAGATCCCGAATGTAAAGATCTACCTCGATGGTATGATCAGGGAAGCCACGGCAATTCACACTACCTATCCTGAATACTTAAACAGTGACCTCCGTAACCAGATCTTTAAAGAGGGAATGAACCCGTTCCTTTCAGAGAGCTTTGTTGCAGTGGATTCATCAGACCTTCGCGAAAGGGTCATCAACGGCGACCCGTGTGTCATCATTACAACAAGCGGGATGATGAACGGAGGACCGGTAATGGAGTACCTGAGCAATCTTGCCGCAGATGAACGAAATGCACTCGTCTTTGTCGGGTACCAGGCAGATGGCACACTTGGAAGGCGTATCCAGAAAGGGTGGCGTGAAGTCCCGCTAGGCCGTGGTAAAACTATCGTGATAAATCTCGAGATTGTCACGGTTGACGGGTTCTCAGGGCATTCTGACCGGAGACAACTCATGAATTATGTGGGCCAGGTCCAGCCAAGACCTGAAAAGATATTCACTATTCATGGAGATGAGAACAAAACTATCGACCTGGCCAGCTCCCTATACAAGCGTTACCATATCCAGACCCAATCACCGATGAACCTTGAAACCTACCGGATGATTTAAAATTTTGTGTTATGAGAGCCCTGATAACCTTATACCTCGGTATATTCGCGGTCATGGCGCTCTCAAATGCTATTGTCCCGGACCTCACTTCGTATGCGTCCGGAACCGCATTACAGGGACAGATCTATTCAGCCTATTTTTTCGGTGCATTTCTCCTAACTCTCCCGGTAGGGATATTATCGGACCGTTGGGGGCAGGTCAATTTTGTCAGGGCAGGCCTCCTGCTGACAATTATCTCAGGCATCCTTCTGATTCTACATCCATCCGTGTATATGACCATATTTGCAAGGTTGATCGAGGGGGTCGGTGCAGGCCTCTTCATTGCATCCGCGATGTCGTATGTTAATTCCCGTCCGGATCACACGCGGTCGAGCGGACTCTTCATGGCCCTGTTAAATATCGGGCTTATTGCAGGTCTGATCATATCGGGTATGGCAATCCGGGCATCAGGGTACAGGTCCGCCGGGGTAATGATTTTTTTACTGGTGTCGATAATTCCATTCATTATCAGCATCCTTGTACCGTTTAACGGGCACAAGGCAATCCTTCCTTCTGACAGGGAAGTCCCGGTTTTAAAAAACCTGGGTTATAATGTAAAAAAGTACTTCTGGATGTGGTTTTCATCTGTTGTACTTATCGGTATTACCGGTGCGGTGACCGCACTATACCCCCAGTTCAGTGGTAACAGCCCGGAGACTATCGGCCTCCAGATAGCCGCGATGAATGGGGCTACAGCAATTGCGATCCTCCTTGTCTCCCGGATGAATTTTTCTCCCATCCCGACAATCCGCATTGCCGCTATTTTCTCAGCAGCAGCGGTTATGGCCAGTTACGTGACTTCCTGGGCATTCATCGTGATCGGCGCATTTGTGGGGATAATTATGATTGCACAGCTTGCCTTCCTCGCTGATGCCGGAAAAGAGCAGGGGATATTCATGGGCCTTTTTAATACGTCAAGTTACCTCGGAATGACAATTATCCCTTTTTTCGTTACATTTATTGCAGAGCTACTGGGATTTTTAACTGCCTTCATCATTACCGCATTCTTATGCCTGATTGTCGCAGGAACGATTGGATTCTGTTTGCAGTGCAGGGTCGAGAAACAGTGCACCCGCTCATAGCAGGAGTCAATAGAAGCTGTTGTAACATTACCGATAAGAAATAACCTCAGATTATTATCCCCGGAAACACCTTTAATTAATTTAAACTGAATACATGGAGGAAGTGTAAATGATCCCTCCAGTCAACATAACTTCCAGGTTATCAGGAAAACGGCAGTCCAAAAATTTCGACTGGAAAATCTACCCGGGAGCAACTCAGAAACGATTTTTCCTGAATTTCCAGGAAAAAGTTCCCGCCGGATAACATAGAAGTAATCAATGTGAACCCTAAGAAAAACCGGTGTACCGATAATGACAGGAACGAAAACCCAGAAGGCATCGCGGATTGTTACGTTTATCGACATCGGTACCAATTCTATCAGGCTGTTTGTGGTAAAACTTAACCCTGATTGTTCGTATATCGTCCTTACGAGCCAGAAAGAGTCAGTACGGTTAGGAGAGGGAGAGTTTGAAACGGGCCTTATCACGGGAGAGGCCATGGACAGGGCCGTCATGGTAGCCGGCAGGTTTGTTGAACTTGCCCACTCTTTTTATACCGAGGAATTTGTAGCGGTTGCCACGTCTGCAACCCGGGAAGCACAAAACCGCTATGAATTTCTTTCCCGGCTCCGGAAAGAGGCACATCTCGATGTCCAGGTAATTTCAGGCAGAGAAGAGGCACGGCTGATTTTTATGGGTGTTGCAGCCGCGATGCACCTGGAAAAAGAACAAATCATGGTCATTGATATCGGGGGGGGAAGCACTGAAGTGGCAATAGGTGGGAATGGAGGATGTAATTACCTTTCAAGCCTGCGCCTCGGCTCTATCAGGCTGACAAATATGTTCTTTCCATGTGGCGTGACAGAAGCTGTAACAGAGTCCAGATATGAAGAGATCCGGAACTATGTCCGGAATGAGATTAAAACAGTTATACGGCAGGCACGTAATCATCCGGTTGACCTTGTGGTGGGAAGCTCCGGTACTATCATCAACCTATGCGACATAGCCGCAAGGCTGTTTCACCCTGGCGATCCAAACAGGACGTATCTGACCTCTTCCGACCTTAAAAAGACGGTCCCGATCATTTGTTCATTATCACTCGCAGAACGTCGAAAAATACCAGGGATCAATCCTGAAAGGGCGGATATCATCATCACTGGGATGGCTATCATTGATACCCTGATGGAAGAACTGAATATAGCGGGACTTGAAGTGACCCAGAGAGGGCTTCAGGACGGCCTTCTTGCTGACTACACTTCAAAAATGGAGGGGTTCCCACTTCTGGGCCATCTTTCTGTCCGCGAAAAAAGCGTGCTGCTGACAGGGCGGGCGTTTGGTATCAACGAGTACCATGCAAGGACGGTCTCAACGATAGCACTTGAATTGTTTGATACAGGTATTGCGGTCGGACTTCATACCCTGGGGCCACGTGAAAGGGAACTGCTGGAATATGCATCCTTTCTCCACGATATCGGGTCCCTGATTTCGTTCAATAACCACCATGCACATTCATATTACATCATAAGGAACAGTGAACTCCTCGGATTTGATAACGAGGAAGTCCTGATAATGGCTAACATTGCCCGGTATCACCGGAAGAAACTCCCAAAGAAAAAAGAACTCGAAATGCCGGAACTTGATGAACAGGGAAAATTGATAGTCACTATCCTGTCGACATTCCTACGCCTTTCAGAAAGCCTTGACCGGCGGCATGCAGCCCTTATCGAGCGGGTATTCTTTTCCGGGATTGACAACAATACTGCAAAACTGAATATCCTGGCCCGTGAGGACTGCCAGTTTGAGTCATGGGGCGTAGATAATGAAGCAAAAAACTTCGAGCGGACATTCGGACTGAATCTTGATCACACCATCGTCCGTTCTGACATCCATCCCGGCACTGGTAATCTTTAATGCAGATATTTGCCTGTTACGACTGATTAATGAGTTCTCTTTTCCCAGGCATCCTTGCATAT
>JALOPT010000015.1 GCA_025453715.1 Methanoregulaceae archaeon
AGATAAAAAGCCCCCTTGATTCAGGTGATACCCGTGTCACCGTGCGGGCTCTCCGGGCACTTGGTTCTGATATTTGCGAGAAACCCGGGCTTTTTCGTGTCATGGGATGTTCCGGGAGCTTCCCCTGCAGGGAGATGGTTACGCTGGACATGGATAACTCCGGCACCAGCTTCAGGCTCCTGACGGCAGCTGCATTACTCTGCAGCCAACCGGTAATTTTTATGGGGAGCCCCCGAATGCAGGAACGCCCGGTCGGATACCTTGTGGATGCTCTTAATTCTATTGGTGGCAGGATCCGGTACCTTGGAAAGGTGAACTATCCCCCAATTATTGTGGAGGGTACGATCCGTGGTGGGGTAGTATCAATTCCTGGCAGTATCAGCAGCCAGTTTATTTCAGCACTGATGATATCGGCCCCCTACGCCGAATCCGATGTCGAGATCCTGGTCACCGGGGAAATTGCATCAAGGTCATACCTGGACATTACCGCCGAGTGCATGGAGATCTTCGGGGTGAAACCTGCCCGTGAAGGGTACCACCGGTTCATGATCAGGCCGGGTACAAGGTACCAGGGACGGGATTATACGATAGAAGGCGACTATTCGTCAGCATCGTACTTTTTTGCAATCGCTGCAGTCACCGGGGGTATGGTAGATGTTGAAGGGCTCAATCCCGTATCCGTGCAGGGAGACCGGATGTTTGTCGAAGCACTAGGCCGTATGGGGTGCAGGGTGACATACCAGGCAGATACCGTCAGGGTAGAGCGGGCTGGTGAGCTTACGGGAATCACCATAGATATGTCTTCATCACCTGACACGGTACAGACACTTTGTATGGTTGCAGCGATGGCCTCCTCGCCGTCACACATTACAGGGATCTCTCATCTTAAATACAAGGAAAGTGACCGTCTCAAAGCAACAGTTGACCTCCTGAACGGGTTGGGTGGAAACGCACATATGACCGGCGACGCTATCATTATCAATCCTGTTCCACTCCATGGTGGGACTATTGACCCGGGAGATGACCACCGGACTGCGATGAGCGCTGCAGTGCTGGCACTTACACGGGGGGATATCACTATCCGGAATGCAGAATGTGTCGAAAAGTCGTTCCCGGATTTTTTTAACATTGTAAGGGGGATTGCACCAGAATGATTGGGTATTATGTATTGGAAAAGGAGGACTAGTGTATGGTAAGAATTGTTCTCACCGGTTTCCGGGGGACAGGTAAGACGAGGGTTGGGGAACTCCTTGCACACATGCTCAACGTGCCGTTTTTTGATACCGATGCCCTTATTGAGAAACGTGCAGGTATGACTGTATACGAAATATTCCAGAAGTACGGGGAGGAATATTTCCGGAAGAAGGAATGTGATGCGATTGCCTCCCTTGACCTGACCGATTCCGTGGTCAGCACGGGTGGGGGGGCAATAATGAACCCCTCGAACGTTGCTGCGCTCAGAAAGGGGAGTGTCATGTTCCTTCTCACGGCAGATGACCGGACCATCGAGCAGAGAATTGCACGAACTGAACGTCCCTCCCTTACCCGGCTTCCCCTCCGGGATGAAATTCATGAACTCCAGGCGATCAGGAGACCGTTTTATATCGCTGCGGCAGATTTTTGCATCAATACTTCGCGGAAAGATGCAAATGAGACTGCCATGGTCATACGGCATACTGTGGCCGAGGGGACATCAAGCCTCAAGGATGGAACAGGGTTTGTTTCATTTGCGAGGAGGACCACAATTGCACGGGAGGAAGCCGATATACTGGAACAGATTCTTTTATCGCCAGGCCGGGACCCGCTCACGCGGATATATGCTGTTGCAGGAAACCCCTGCAGCCATAGCCTTTCCCCTGTTCTCTTCAACCGCCTGTTCTCGCAGTACCGCCTGAACAGTCATTACACAAGATTATGCTGGCCTGATTTTGGAGAAATTATCAGGGAAGCAAAAAAAATCGATGTCCGCGGGCTTTCTGTGACCATTCCCTTTAAAAGCGAGGCTCTGGCATTTATCGATGAAGCTGATGAACACACGGAGGCAATCGGCGCGTCCAATACACTCGTAATGTGTGAAGGTACAACGTTCGGGTTTAATACCGACTGGACCGGCATACGGGAACCGCTCAGCCACCTGAAAGGATCGAGTGCAGCCGTTATCGGGGCAGGGGGTGCTGCTGCGGCAGCAGTGTATGCATTACAGTCCCTCGACATGGATGTAACGATCTTTACCAGGACACCGGCCAAAGCTCAGGGGCTTTCAACGAGATTTTCAGTTCCGGTCAAACCCATGCCCGGGTTTGCCGAGGCAAAACCTGATATTGTTATCAACGCAACCCCGGTCGGAATGGGGTCGGATATGCGTTCACCTGTTGATACGTCCCTCTTGAAAGCTGGTATGACGGTGTTTGATCTTGTGTATACACCTTCAGAGACCCCCCTTCTCATCGCAGCCCGGAAAGCCGGGTGCATCACGATTCCCGGGGCAGAAATGTTCGTACGCCAGGCATGTGCCCAGTTCCGGTGTTTTACCGGTATTGAGGTCACTCCGGCGATTGTACGGGGGTATGTTATTTGAACGGAACAAGATGGTTTCTCCATGTACAGGATGAACCGGCGATGAAAGGAGGTGTCCGGGATGAATACATTCGGTAGTAACTTCCGTTGTACCACGTTTGGTGAAAGCCACGGAAAAGCACTCGGTGTGGTTATCGACGGTTGCCCGGCAGGGATCCCGTTGGTAGAAGCAGATATACAGCCACTCCTGGACAGGAGACGTCCCGGCCAGTCTGACCTTACCACGCAGAGAAAGGAGGAGGACCTTGTTGAGATATTTTCAGGGACCTTTGAGGGAATAACTACCGGGACGCCTATTGCCCTAATTATCCGGAATAATGATATGAAAACAGGAGATTACCATCACCTCAGGGAGGTATTCAGGCCAGGTCATGCTGATTTTACCTACCAGAGGAAATACGGTATACGGGATTACCGGGGTGGGGGACGTAGCTCCGGCAGGGAGACAATATCCCGGGTTGCGGCGGGGGCCGTCGCAATGAAGTTGCTTGGTTATGCCGGCGTTTCAATATCCGGGCAGGTTATTGAAGTCCATGGGAAAATCTCCCCCTTTGAAATGGAGGCAGAGATCAGGGCTGCAAGGGATGCAGGAAATTCTGTCGGAGGGAGAGTTGAGATAGTCGCAAAGGGTACCCCTCCGGGTATTGGTGACCCCGTGTCCGGCAAACTCGATGCTGCAATTGCCCATGCCATGATGGGGATTGGATCAGTGAAGGGCGTTGAGATAGGTGATGGGTTCGGCACATCTGCATTGTACGGGAGTGAAAATAACGATGAAATGACCCCTGAAGGATTTTTAACCAATCATGCAGGGGGTATTCTTGGGGGTATCAGTACGGGAGCGGACATCGTTGTCCGTATTGCAGTAAAACCTACCCCCTCAATTTCAATGGAACAAAAGACAGTGACAGTGGCCGGACAGCCTGCAATTATCTCGGTGGAAGGGAGGCACGATCCCTGCATCGCCCCCCGGATTGTGCCGGTTGCTGAAGCGATGCTTGCTCTGGTGCTGGCAGACCTCCTTCTTGAACAGCTGAAGTATTCGGGGTTTTCCGACCTTCGAAAAAATAAACCCGGAGCGTTCTAACTTTTTTCAATGGGTAATTGCAATAACAACCAATAAAACGGGGGGAATACCCCCGGTCTCTCACTTGAATCTCCTGTTACTGTGGTATTTATCATTCGAAAAATTGGAGAAGTCCGGAGTCCGGTAATTTTCCATTAACGGGGTCGTTTCAGCGGGACATCAGCGTCAGGGCCGGATAGATATGTAATTTATAAAAGACAAGGTTGGTTCTAAGGCAGGTATACTTAATTTTTTAACCGGTTTCCGGCAGGAGGCGGGTATAAATTTCCTTCAGATCTCTGATATGGTACTGGCCTGCTGCGGTAGCCTCACCGGCATGCCCGAATATCCACGCTGAACCGAAAAGGGGGAGAAGCGGGCGCATGTGCCGGTACGGTTCACCCATAATACTTGTAATAACCGGCTTTTCAGCATGGAGCGTGAATGAAAGGAATATGATCATATCATGTTCGTCAGACGGGGTGACCACTATTTTCGGTATATCGCCATATTTACGGAGGTTATCCTCTATAGTGGCCAGTTCCTGTATTGACGGCATCCGTTTCAGGTGATATGAAGCGACAATACTGACACCCTGCTCCCTGATGATCCGGGCATGTTGGGAGAACCTTTGTTCGATATCGATATAGGATGCGTAAGGGAGAAGATTCTGTATCGTCCCAAGCCATTCGTCCGGTGTACCGGAAAAGGTCCCACCTTCCTGATCGCTTCGCAGTGTCAGAATTAAGGGGATTTCCGTCCTTGCATACCATTCCTGGACGATTTCTGGCAGGTCGCCCTGCATGAGGTCAAGACGTAATTCAATCAGGCCAGGGTTATACCGGAGCAGATCTGTCGCGCCAGGCCGCTCATTCGTGGATACAACTATCTTCATCCGCAGGGTACCTCCCGATAAGATATTCCCCCCCCTGTTCTTATATCTTAACAACCAGCATGCCAGAACAGGTGGCTCCCACCAGGGGGATATTCAGGGATAGTGTTATTGCGCTAGGTATTTCAGGGATAGCGCCAATTCTGGCAGGCTTCTTCTTTATGATCTCCCCTGCGTCTGTCCTTGCACTGATCTCAGCGACGTTGGTACTGGAGTATGGTGCAGTATTCATCGGAAATGCCCTTGGCATGGATAATGCATTTATCTTGCTCACTGTTTCACTTGTAGCCGCTGGAATTATTTTTTTCCAGTTATCATTATTCGACTTTGTAGGGAATAGTACTCCGCGTGTTGCTGGGTTTTTTGAACGAATACACGGGAAATACGGTTCATCACGGTATATAAAAAAATACGGTATATATGCCCTCATACCTGGGATGCTGGTGGCAGGGTTTTATGTATGTCCGGCCGTTGCATGGCTCCTGGGGTGGGACCGGAGGATTGCATTTATTCTCATGGCGGGAACATTCTGTGCCGCATCGGTGTTCCTGCTCCCGGTAAGTGAGGGATTGATCCAATGGATAACCAGCCTTGCGGGTTGAACCGCACGGTGCATGGGGAATCATGGCCAGGAAAGCAGCATTAAGAATACGGTTTGCATATTCTTATTCAATGTCATGCGAGCGCAGGGGTGAGCAGGTTACTATATGACAAATAACCCTCCGGGATGGAGGGGGCCGGGTTTCAAATGAAAACCCCGGAGCTCCTTGCACCTGCCGGTTCAACCGAATCGCTTATTGCTGCAATCAATGCAGGAGCTGATGCAGTATATCTTGGTGGTAACCGGTTCAGTGCACGGAATTACGCAGAAAACTTTGATCCGGACTCAATTGTGAATGCTGTTCATTATGCACATTTGCGGGGTGTCAGGGTCTATGTAACCGTCAATACACTTGTCAGGGACAGAGAGCTCGCTGATACCGCACGGTTTTTATTATTCTTGTACAGGTCCGGGGTTGACGCTATCCTTGTCCAGGACCTGGGTGTTGCTGCAATTGCCCGGGAGATAACCCCCGAATTGCCCCTCCATGCCTCAACACAAATGACCATTTATAACCGTGAAGGTGTGGCATGGGCACGTAACATGGGATTATCCAGGGTTGTTCTTGCCCGTGAGCTCTCCCTTGAAGAAATATCTGAAATTGCAGCGGCACCGGAATGCCAGGGAATTGGGCTTGAAATATTTATACACGGTGCACTTTGCTATTCGTACTCGGGACAATGCCTCCTTTCATCAATGATAGGAGGCCGGAGTGGGAACCGGGGGATGTGCGCCCAGCCTTGCCGAAAACCCTATGCGTTCGTATGCGGGAAGATGGACATGTATGGTCGCCCTGTTTCTCTCACAAAAACCCGGTGGGAAGAGGAGTACCTCCTGTCAACAAAAGACCTCTGCAGTTACCAGGGCCTTGAATCCATTGTCAGCGCACCTGTCGAAAGCTTAAAAATTGAGGGGCGGATGAGGTCTCCCCGGTATGTGTTTACCGTTGTATCGGTCTACCGCAGGGCGATTGATGCAATATCCCTTGGTAAATGGAGCCCCGTTGATCAAGAAGAGGAGAGGCTTGCCCTTGCCTTCAACAGGGGTTTTACCCGTGGATATCTCAAAGGAGCGCATCACGGGGAGATCATGGGCAGGGGTCACCCGGACCACAGGGGTGTCATGGTTGGCACGGTCAGGTCATATCATTCTAGGGATCGTTTTGCCCTGGTACGACTTTCCGGGACGATTACACCTGATAAAGGGGATGGTATTGTGTTCCTTGACCCTGCTGACGGCAGGGAAAACGGGATGATCCTCTACGGGACGCCAGTAAGGAATGGTGAAGATTTACAAGTCCCGGTATCAAAAGCAGTGAGAACAGGGGATATCCTTTATCTTACCCGCCGGAGAGATGATGCAACTGGATCAAAAGATGAAAATCACGTGTTACCCGGAAAAGAGTTATCGATTCCCCTTGATCTTGTCATACACTGGGATGAGCAGCTACGCCCCGTAATGACCGGGGTAATGCCTGGAAAAGACGGGGCTATGGTAAGGTACAGCCATACAGGCATGCCAATGGAAACTGCAAAAAAAATACCACTTAGCGGGGACCAGATTGCCCTTCAGATGAGCAGGACAGGTGGTACACCTTTCGTCGTCCGGGAGCTTACAATCCAATACCCGGGAGGTCTCTTTACACCGGTATCGGCATTAAATCAGCTCAGACGAGATTTCCTTAAGGGAGCTGAAGCGGCAATTGCTTCTTCATGGGAGCCGGGTGACGTTGAAATATCCATTGCTTCTGAAAAGACTGAATCGTTTGTATCATCCCTTCACGAAGGCCATGCTCATTGCTCTGACGGTTTTTTCGCACAAATGAAAATCGCGGTTTATGCAAGTTCGCCTGAAGTTGCGATTGCTGCAATTGAAGGTGGGTGTGACCTCGTGTATTTCGAGCCTGAAACCAGTTCGAAAGCATGCCGGTGTCGAAAGATGAATAACCGTCCATCTGTTTGTGACCCGTTTTGGGAAATTTCAGGTAAAGTCAGGGATCTGCTGGCCTCTTGCCCCGCCGACAGACAAAAAATAGTCTGGAAATGGCCATCAATCCCTGAAAGGGAATTTATCGACAGGTCACTTGATATCCTTCCGGAACTGCTGGAGATAGGGATCAGGGGTATCATGGTAGAAAGCCCCGGTCTTGCAACTAAGGTACGGAGGTTATTTCCACAACTAATAATCTTCGGGGGTGCCGGTCTGAATATTTTTAATCATTGTACAGCTCGCCTGCTACGGGAATTTGTATGCCTGACCTTGTCTCCTGAACTATCCCATGAAGATATATCACGATTAAATTCATGGTTTTATCCCCAGAATACCACTGTATTTGAGGTTATTGTACAGGGGAATCTCGAGGTACTTAACAGCAGGGATTGTATTCCTGCGGGGGTGCCCGGCGGGTGTGGCTCCTGCAACGGGCATAATGAAGGCATGTTCTGCGGCCTGCAGGATCGCACCGGCAGGACATTTCCATTCAGTGTTGACTCCTGGTGTCACACCATTATCCGGAACTCCAGCGAAACATGCCTGATCGACAGTGTCCCTGCACTTATGAGCGCCGGAATTTATTCGGTTGCGATAGATGCCCGGAACCGGACCCCTGCCTATGTCAAGGAGATGATAGAGTTATACACGGAAGCAATTAGGCGGTCCGGTCAGCAAACCGGCAAGGAACAATTCACTGATCTCCTCAAAGCGGTGAAAAAGCTCTCGCTTGGTGGTATTACGTCCGCTTCATTCCGTGGAAATCTCACCTGACATTTCCGAAGCGAGTAGTTCTTTATCGAATGATGCATATATGGGGGTGAAAGAACATGGCAGCCCCATTCATCCTGATTAATTTAAAGACCTACCGCGAAAGTATCGGACAACATGCGCACCGGATTGCGTCCATCGCCCAGTCTGTCAGTGCTGATAGCGGTGCGGTAATCGGTATTGCGCCTTCTTACCTTGACATTCATCCCATATCACGGCATTATGAAATCCCGGTATTTGCCCAGCACGTCGACGGTGTAGAACCGGGGGCCCACACCGGTACTATTACCGCGGAAGCACTGAAACAGGCAGGTGCAAAGGGATCCCTCGTGAACCATTCCGAACGGAGACTTACCCTCGCTGATATTGATATGGCAGTTTCAGCTCTCCGGGCAGCCCACATGGTATCCGTGGTCTGTACCAATAACGAAGCAGCCAGCGCAGCAGCAGCTGCCCTGTCCCCCGATTATGTCGCAGTTGAGCCCCCTGAATTGATCGGAAGCGGTGTATCGGTTGCAAAGGCCAACCCGGAAATAATCAGAAAAACTGTCGAAACTGTCCGGGCGATAAATCCTAAGGTTATGGTATTAACCGGGGCCGGAATACAGACAGGGGAATGCGTCCGGACAGCAATCGATCTCGGGACCGACGGAGTCCTTCTCGCATCGGGCGTTGTCAAGGCAAAAGATCCCGAGGCTGTCCTACGTGATCTTGTATCAAAAATCTGAATGCACCACCCGTGTAAGGTGGATGCAGGACTTTCTTTATACCGGTGGTCGCTGCGATCTCCCTTAAGGCCCGACGATAAGGGAGATGAGGTCATGCTTCGTAATTACCCCCTGCACACGCCCGCTTTCAAGTACGAGGACTGCGTGGTGGTGCTGCAGGATTGATACGACAGTTTCCACATCGGTATCAGGAGGTACGGTAGGAAAACCGGACTCCATAAAATCATTTACAAGGTACATATGACTTTTATGAAGCCGCTGCTCTTCAATTGCATTCACGATTGCTGTCTCAGATATACATCCGACCGGAACACCGTTTTCTATCACCGGTAACTGGGAGATATTATTCTTGTCCATTATCTCTACGGCGGCAGTGATGGGATCGATCGGTTTTACTGCGAAAACCGGTGTATGCATTACATCTGACGCTGTAACCCGGTGGCGTACTGCGCTGTTCAGGACGTTCAGTATCCGGTTTAAGGTACTGACACGGGGATCAACACTGCCAGCTTCAATGCGGGCAATCATTGACTGGCTGACGCCTGCCCTCCTGGCAAGTTCTGTCTGCCGCATCTGAAGTACTTCCCTTCGTGACCTGATCTCTTCAGGAGTAGGGATGTGCATAAGTATTACTGGTAGTGATATTTCTTAAATTACTTTCTGATACCAGCGCTCGAAGAAATGAGTGGGAGGAGTAAGCCCCCTTCTGTTCATTGCGGCATTCAGCTACGCGCCTTACCTGGGCAGGTACTGAGCTACCCATTTGCCCTGTTCTGGCTTGCACCCGCAGGGATTCACCGTTTCATCGTATCCTGTCCCTACGCTCTGCGAGTTATCTCGTGCGGGACGCACTTCTCGCACGGGGGGATTTAACCCCCTTGCTCGGTCGCATCATTGCTAATGACAGGCCGTGCCGTTTCTGTGCCATTGCCGTGACTCTCGCCACCCATACTTGCATATGGCTGCGTGCCCAGTTGGTGGGGGGACTTTCCTCAGCAGCATAAAGCCACCGTCGGCCGCACTCTCCCTCTCATATTATAATGGGGAGAGCGCATTATTTACTCTTAATGGATGTGCTCAATACTGAAGAAGGTACAATAGCCGTGAAAATTGCACGGAATACAATAGAGTCGGTCGTGCGCGGCAGGCCTGTCCCTTCAGCCAGTCTACCAACGATATTCTCTGAAAAGCGGGGTGTATTTGTGACAATTACCCGTTCAGGCGAATTAAGGGGGTGTATCGGGTATCCCTATCCGGTATTAGCTCTCAGGGAGGCTATCCCGTCAGCCGCAACTGGTGCAGCGCTTGAGGACCCTCGTTTTCCACCAGTAACCATACCTGAACTGGGGCAGATCAAAATTGAAGTGACTGTGCTCACGCCACCACAACCGATTGATGTCAAACCGGAAGAACGTTCAAATGCTGTTATTATCGGGCAACACGGATTAATTGCACGAAGCGGGGGGAGGAGCGGGCTCCTGTTGCCCCAGGTCGCAACTGAGTATTCCTGGAGTTCTGAAGAATTCTTAACCCATACCTGCATGAAGGCCGGGCTGCCAGCCAATTGCTGGAAACGACCCGATACCGAGATACTCACGTTTGAAGGGCAGATTTTTCACGAGCAGGTCTCATAATGTCAATCTCATTTGAAATACTGGAAGAGGATATTTTTGGCCGCACCGGGCGGTTGAAAGTCGGGGAAAAAGTGCTGAAAACCCCGGCACTACTCCCGGTGGTAAACCCACACCTGCCCCTGATTACCCCCCCGGAGATGAAATCACTTGGGGCCGACGCCCTGATCACCAACGCGTACATCTTCTACCGGAGCAAGGAGTTCTGCGAACCCGCCCTGGCACGAGGTCTCCACGATGTCCTCGGGTTCGACGGGATAATCATGACCGATTCCGGGTCTTTCCAGCTCTCGGTTTACGGGGATGTCGAGGTCTCCAACTCCGACACGCTACTTTTCCAGCGTTCTATCGGGAGTGATATCATTGTTCCGCTGGATATCCCGACGCATCCTGATACACCCCGGGACCAGACTGAAAAAGAACTGGTGATCACCATGGAGAGGCTCCGGGAAGCAGGAGAAATCCTTGGGCCGGATGCCCCTCTTGCTGCCCCGATCCAGGGGGGCTCATTTCCTGACCTGCGTGAGCAGGCCGGACGAATGGCCGGGGAGATGGGCTGTACATTCACTCCGATTGGAGCGGTTGTCCCGTTGATGGAATCATACCGTTACGAGGAACTCGTCCATGTTGTAATGGCGGCCAAAAAGGGCCTCCCCTCCTCCGCATGCGTTCACCTGTTCGGGGCAGGTCACCCGGTAATGTTTGCCCTTGCAGTGGCAATGGGTTGCGACCTCTTCGACTCGGCTGCTTATGCCCTGTACGCAAAAGAGGGGCGATATCTTACCACGCACGGGAGTAAAAAACTGGCTGAACTGTCGGAACTGCCCTGTAGTTGTGAAGTCTGCCGGCGCCATTCCGCCGATGAAATGAGGAAGTCCCCGGAAAAAATCCGGCTCCTTGCGCGGCATAACCTTATTGTGACCCTCACGGAGATCTCCCGGATACGCCAGGCAATTTCAGACGGGGTCCTCTGGGAACTTGTTGATGAGCGCTGCAGGAGCCACCCGCAGCTCCTCCGCGGTTACCGGGCATTGCTTACCTATGCTGAAGATCTTGGAAAACGTGACCGGGTCTCAAAACGCCGGTTTTTCTACCGGGGTGATGAAAGTTGCCGGCGGACAGAGGTACTACGGTACCAGATGATGATACCGAGGTTTTCTGTCGGCCCAAAGGTACTTGTCACATTTGACAGGCTGCCTTCCGGTGGAGTGCCTGAATATGATACGGTACTACTTTTCAAGCCACCATTTGGCCCCTATCCGGTAGAATTGAAGGAAACTTTTCCTATTGGCCAGTGTGAACTCCCTGAATGGGATGACCACATGGTAATTACCGGGTGCAGGGGAATCAGGGCATTAATCGCTGGGAATCCCGGTGTTTCAGTAACTGTCCGCTGTGGTCCGGAATGGGCCGCTATTGTTGGCAGGGAATTACCCGAGGTGCGCCTTGAGCGGAATTGAAATTAAACGGAGGGATGGACTGGCCAGGTCCGGTATCTGCACCATCGAAGGGACGAGTGTCGCATTCCCTACAGTTCTTGATGTTACAACAGTATTCCCGGGACTTAAGCAGGCAACATTATCAAACATTCCACTTTCCGCAGGGCCTGAATTTGTTCAGAAATACTGGCCTGACGGGCCGGCCAATCCGGTGCTGATTCATCCACACCATCTGTCAGGGGTAAATTCAGGTGATTGTGTAATGGTACCGGGATGGCATACTGTCCTTACCAATCCCAGGAACTATGTGAACTGGCTTACTGCAATGAAAGCGGCACTTCCTCCCGACACCGCATGGTATGCCCCGGCCACTGCGGTCCCTTCGAACATCCATATCCTCTGCTATTCCGGGTTTGACCTGTTTGATTTCATTGCCTGTGACCTGGCGGCAGCGAGGGGTGTCTTTCTCCTTCCTGAAGGGGAATTTGACAGGAAATGGATGGATGCCGGGGTATGTAACTGTGAAGGCTGCAGGTCCGGTGACCTGAACCTGCATAACCGCCTGGCCTTAACGAAAGAACTTGCGCTGGTCTCCAGGTTTATCGCCACATCACGGCTCAGGGAACTTGTTGAGTCGAGGTGCAGGATGCATTCAACGCATGTCGCTATCATGCGGCACCTTGATTCGATGTATGACCTCATGGAACAGGTTGTGCCGGTTGCCAGAGACGTCCCGTTCGGGGCGACATCCGGCGAGACGCTCAACCGTGTTGAGATCCGCCGTTTCGCCCGGCGTGTTGTGGACCGTTACCAGCCACCTCTTGCTGATACAGCGGTTTTGCTACCCTGTTCTGCGAGGAAACCGTATTCGCTCTCCCAGAGTCACAATAAATTTATTCGGGCAATACAGGGCAGGGCCCACGAATTGATCGTGACATCTCCCATAGGCCTCGTCCCAAGGGAACTGGAGCTTGTATACCCCGCTGCCCATTACGATGTACCGGTGACAGGATACTGGGACCGGGAAGAGAAGGCCTTTATATCGGGGGTTATTGCGGAATACCTGCGGAAAAATCATTACCGTCGTGTTATTGCCCACCTGGACGGTGGCGCACTTGAAGTTGCAAAGATGGGTGCAGATATTGCAGGGATTGACCTCGAATTCACGTGCCCTGGCCGGAGACCCACCGACGGTACCTCCCTCGCCGCTCTCGATACTGCACTTGGCGGGAGCCGCAGGGTGAAACAGGACCTCCTCCGCGGGATCTGTTCATGGCAGTTCGGGACGGTCCCGGACACAGCGGGGCTGATGTCAAGAGGTCGGTACCCGGCGGTCCAGTATTCACGGAACCGCGTGCAGATGTTCTCTATCGATACCGGGACCGGCCTGGTAAGACCTACATTTGAAGGCTGGAAGCTTCTTGGGGAAGGGTACAGGGTAGAGATCTCAGATTTCGTCCCACAGGGGGATATCCTCGCGCCGGGTGTCGAATGTGCCGACCCATGCATACGTGAAGGTGACGAGGTGCTGGTTGTCGGGCCAAGGGTTTTGGGCACTGGAAGGGCTGCGATGAGTGCGCATGAGATGAGCTGTTCGAAACGTGGTGTAGCGGTACGGGTGCGTAAAATAAAGATGCGTCCCGATCAATAAGTACGATACTCCAGCCAGGATGATTGTCCTGGTATACCAGAAGGTGTAATATCGTTGTACAGGGTTTTAAAAGCGACACAACTTGCTGATAGGGTCTTTCAGATGTGGGTATTTGCGCCGCACGTGGCCCACCATGCGAAAGCCGGACAGTTTTTAATTGTCAGGGTTAACGACTCCGGGGAACGTATCCCCCTGACAATATCAGCGGTTGACGGTGACGCCGTCAGGATTATTTTTATGGCGGTGGGTAAGACCACGGAACTGCTTGCATCACTCCACGCAGGTGATATGATCAGGGACATAGCAGGACCCCTTGGTCGTCCAAGTGAACTATCAAAATATGGCACCTGTGTGGTTATCGGTGGCGGGGTTGGCATCGCCAGCACCCCTATTATTGCCAAGGCGCTGAAATCAGCAGGGAATTATGTTGTAGGAATTATCGGGGCGAGAAATGCCGGGCTCCTCATTCTCGAGGACGAAATGCGGGCATGCTGTGATGAACTGTTCGTTACAACCGACGATGGCAGCAAAGGGATCCATGGTTTTGCAGCGGACGTGCTGAAGGCTGAGCTTGCGAAAAGACATATCGATTGCGTGTGGATCATAGGCCCGGCAATTATGATGAAAGTTACATCAGGTATCACCCTGCCATATCATGTGAAAACATTCGTTTCATTGAACCCGATCATGGTAGACGGGACGGGTATGTGCGGGTCATGCAGGGTCCAGGTGGGAGGAAGGACCCTGTTTGCCTGCGTCGACGGGCCTGAATTTGATGCCCACCTTGTTGATTTCGACCTCCTGATGCAACGGTTACGAACATACCAGCCGGAAGAACGTGAGTCCATGGAACACTACCATGATCACGCATGCAGCTGTAAAGGGGAGCGGTAAATCATGGAAGACCGTCCTGCAGTGCAGAGAGTACATGATTTTTTTGAAGTATCCCCTGGTCTTTCCCCGGACGAGGCCATGCTTGAGGCGGAAAGGTGCATGCAATGCAAAAAGCCAAAATGCGTGAACGGTTGTCCGGTCTGTATCGACATCCCGGCATTTATTGCCGAGATAGCGCTTGGAAATTTCCGTAATGCCGCCGTAATCATTAAGTCGGAAAATATGCTCCCTGCGATTTGCGGCCGTGTCTGTCCACAGGAGACACAATGTGAAGGGGAATGCATTCTTGCTGGAAAAGAGAAGCCGATTTCAATAGGTTCTCTTGAACGGTTTATTGCTGACTGGGAGCGGGCACATGGTACCAGCGTGCCTGAAATACAGCCCTCTACCGGCCATCATGTAGCCGTGGTCGGTTCAGGTCCGGGAGGACTGACGGCGGCTGCAGAGCTCTCAAGGCTCGGCCACAAGGTCACCCTGTTTGAGTCCCTGCATGAAGCCGGGGGAGTCCTGATGTACGGGATCCCTGAATTCCGGTTACCGAAGGAGATTGTCAGGGCAGAAGTGGAACAGGTGCTTGCAATGGGAGTTGAAATCCGGCTGAACCATCTTGCCGGGCGGAGTATCACGGTCGCCGAACTACTGAAATTCGATGCGGTCTTTCTCGCGACCGGTGCAGGCCTCCCTCATTTTATGGGGATTCCCGGTGAACAGCTGAACGGGGTCTATTCTGCCAATGAATTCCTGACCCGTGTCAATTTCATGCATGCTGACCAGTTCCCTGCCTTTGATACGCCGGTGAAAAGGGGTAGCCGTGTGGTAGTTGCTGGCGGTGGGAATGTAGCCATGGACGCAGCCCGGGTAGCGAGGCGGCTTGGTGCAAAGGTGACACTTGTGTACCGCCGGCGTGAGGAAGACCTGCCCGCAAGAATTGACGAAGTAATCCACGCAAAAGAAGAAGGGGTTGAAATTCTTGCCTGCGTGAATCCCACCCGTGTTACCGGGGATACGTGCGTTACTGGCGTTGAATGTATCCGGATGGAAATGTGTGCGCTGGATGAAACAGGGAGGCCATCAGCCCGACCGATTGACGGGTCTACCTTTACCATCGATTCAGACATGTTTATCGAGGCTATTGGCCAGGGGCCCAACCCGCTCTTAATATCAGAGATAAAAGGCCTGAAGAGGGCCGACAGGGGCAATGTAGTAGTAGACGGGGATGGTAAGACCACTCTTCCGCGCATCTTCGCTGCAGGTGATGTGGCAACAGGTGCTGCAACCGTGATTTTGGCGATGGGTACTGCAAAAGCAGCGGCAAGGGCAATAGACAGGATGCTCAGGGAAGACTGACCTGTTTAACCTTCATTTCCTCCTCTTTTAGCGTCTCTATTGGAAAGAACCAGTACAATTTCAGCCATATATCTTATTCAGGGAATATATTGTGAAGTTAATGGAAATATGTGCCTGCTGAAACAAGTCTATTACCGGGGATATCAGAATGACCGGTTACTGTACGGGAAATATTTTAACTGT
>JALOPT010000016.1 GCA_025453715.1 Methanoregulaceae archaeon
AAGATGGATCAAGGAAAAAAATCCGAATTAAAGACAAGGATGTCAACGAGCTGATCATCTGGATCGATATTCAGCGTTTATTGAGGGAGGTTGACCAGGAGATTTTGAAAGAAGGGTATGGCGAGAAAACCGGGGCCTGAAATGTCCTAACACCCCTTTTTAAGATCTAGATCCGGTTGTTCAAAAGCATTCACAATATTTTCTCTTTTGGTGCGTTTTAAACTGGAAATTGCTCCTTATCTGTGTAAGACCTTGTGCCATTCCATATCCTGTCCCAGCAGGTATGCATATCACCGGTAAAAAAACGCTTTGGATATAGGGATATTCAGTTTTTAATCGCTGCTTTTACCTTTACCATTATATCTGGCGGAATTGGGTCCATCTTATGAACCGTTTTTGCGTGTTCCGCAATCTTGGTCATCAGCTCAGCTTCGGTAGCAGCAGAAGCTTCAAATTTACAATCTTTACCAATACATGCAAAGGATGGCATCTTTTTTTCACCTGTGAGAAACACTCTTTTATGGCTATTTATTTCTTCTTATTGCCGGCCAGGCAATCTTCCTTGAAGGGGATGCCATTCTAAAGATCGGGACTAACAACGAATGTGAGATCCACACTGGTGACGCTCCTCCTCATACCGTGCGAATTTCACCAGATCCGGAACAACAGCAGATGCATGCTGAAGATGATTTGCACGGCCCCACTGTGACCTGGAAAAAAGGTAAAGGGGGCTATTTGGCCCCCACTGAGCTCTAGTGTTGGTTTTGTGGTTTATGCTTGGTCTAGGTAGGTAATTAACACAGACTAATATCAGTACCGATAGGGACTATCTTTTCCTGGCTTAAAATGTTGATCATTTTGCTGCAATGATATAACAGACCCCAAAACACGGTGGTGGAGGTACTGATCTCTATGAGAAACCAGGGGGATTGTAATAAAGAATGCGGGTTCAGGGTTTCCCCTATCCCGGGCTCCACCCCGTTCCCGTTCACAGGAACCAGCCAAATATCCCACGGTCCTGTTTTTCATGTGCGGAAAGCTGCATGTCAAAATCAACCTTCTGCTGTAGTACCTGTAATTGCTCTTCCAGCATAGAGCGAGTGTCTGGATCCAGGGACGTGGTATTCATGAGGTTTTCGATCTCGTTGATGCGGGCCTTGTTTTGTGCCGTCAGGTTCTCCAGTTCGCTGGCAAGCCTGTCACCGCCAAAGAAGAACCGGCTGAGTGCATCCCTGTTCCGGATCCGGTTTTTGTACTCTTGGCTTGCATTTGCAGAGTTGTTGAACTCCCGGGCAATTGCCGAGACCTGGGGGCCGATGCCTCCGGTTCGGTTCTCCAGGGCAAGCAATGATTGAACCATATCCCGTACCTCGTTCGGGTTCCTTTCCCAACCCGGCGGTACCGTGCCTGTATTCCGGGGCGTGGC
Organism: Methanoregulaceae archaeon; assembly: GCA_025453715.1. Lineage (GTDB taxonomy): Archaea > Halobacteriota > Methanomicrobia > Methanomicrobiales > Methanospirillaceae > CAIKOD01. The sequence goes on from JALOPT010000016.1 coordinate 1,427, forward strand.
TCCGTGATCTTCCCCGCTCTGGTTATTCAGCCCGGGAATCTGGGAAATATTGCGGTGTGTATTTTTAGAATTATTCCCGTTCCCTTCACTTTTAATTTCAGGGGCCCGCGTGGTGGAGGTCCTGTTGTCTCCCGGCCTGTTTGCGTTACCCTTATTGTTATCATTCGACTGGTCACCATGAGCCTTACCTTTATCATCCGCTGCCCCGGCTGCGATACTGGCATGAATCCCCTGCTGTTCACTCGCTGCGATGACAGGTTGCACGATGAATAAAAAACATAATGCAATGATCACTATCGTGGTTATTTTTTTCATACTCTTCACATCCTCCCAGCGATCCTATGTGCGGTTGACCTCTAAAAATGATAGTTATAGCCACTGAAAAATACCTTCTGATACTGCAAGGCCAGCGGCAAATCGAAAATACTCTGTGGCAGTTAATTACATAATGCACCATTCAGGCAGTTTTTTTATCTCCCCTTTTCTCCCAACAAATACAACACCATTCCTGATCCTGTCATCTGGCATTACCCGCACTGATCGTGAGAGGCCTTATAATTAAGCTGCGAAAAAAAGAGGGAGATTAAGAGTCCGTTGATTTCCTGTTCTTAATAATGATGAGAACCGTCCCGGCCACCCCTGCCACGAGAATCATATAATCTTCAGTAATGCCTAATAAAAAGGCCGCGAATACACCAATTATGCTCCAGATTAACGGTATTACGGTCAATACCAATGGGAATTTTTTATCGGCCATTAAAAAAATGCCGAATGTAAATATCGTCGTTGGACATGGCAGGCCGAATGTTGGCAACCTGGGGTACCCGTGGCCGAGATACATCCCGATTAGTGGGTAGATGGCAAGTGCATACACAACAAAAAACGACCCTATGAGCGAGTATATATCGCCAGAGAGCCTGAACCCGATCCGAAAATTTATTTTCATTCGAAACAAAGGGACTCAATTAAAGTTTTAATGAACAGGGCTGAAGATTTATGACCCAATTTGATCCCTTCTTTATTGCCATAGGCTCTTTGGGCGTGCTGATATTTATCGTTACCAGCATGCTGGGTATGGGTTTTAACCTGACAATTCCTGAGATCATAACTCCACTTAAGAATAAACGGCTGGTCATCATGTCTCTGGTGGCCAACTTCGTATTAGTGCCGATTTTGGCATTATTGATCATCAGGATCATCCCACTATCTGAGGGTTTGCAGATCGGCCTGATTCTCGTGGGTTTCGCTGCAGGGGCGCCATTCCTGCCCAAGCTGGTACAGATGGCCAAAGGTGATATGGCTTTCACCGCCGGGCTTATGGTCCTCCTGATGGTGATAACCATTGCCTTCCTGCCAATAGTTTTGCCATTGGTGCTGACGGGAGTGCAGGTGAATCCGTGGGAGATCGCCCGCAGCCTTGTCTTCCTGATGCTTATTCCGCTCGCTATTGCCCTTTTAATTCGGGCCAGGTATGAAGAGGTGGCAAAGGGCCTGATCCCGACTATGAACATGGCTGCCAATCTTTCTCTGGTAGCAATGTTTATCGGATATTTTGTGGGTTATTTCGATGTAACCTACGGAGTTCTTGGAACAGGCGGAATCTTAGTGTCCGTCCTCCTGGTTGTCGGGGCTGTTGTCATAGGTTATCTGCTGGGGGGTGCCGATAAGGATAATCAAAAGGTTCTTGCACTCGGAACGGGTCAGCGAAATTTAGCTGCCGCATTTGCTGTCGCCTCCAGCAATTTTGCCACCAATCCCGAAGTCTTGATAGAGGTTATGGACGTGGCAGTTATTGGATTTATTATATTGATGCTCATTGCGGGAGAACTTGGCAGGCGCAGTGTACCAGGAGTTGGGGGAAGAGTTAAGTCCGGCAAGGTGTAATAGACGGATAAAATCCTCCATATGGTATTTAAATTAGATAATAATCACTTTTTTCAAGTTTTTAAAAGGAATGCCTCAGCCCGGATTTGAACCGGGGACAACCAGATCTTCAGTCTGGCGCTCTCCCAAACTGAGCTACTAAGGCGCGGGATTACATATTTGACGTAAAGATTAATAAATGATTTGCATTCTTACAAAACAACGTGAGATCCTATCCTTTTTTATATCTGGATGCTGGATCATTTGAGGATGGGTATCAGGTTGCTGAAGGGTAAAGATGAGGAAATGCCGGAAATAGGCCTTGTCAGGGACAGGTCATCTCATGTAATTCACCTGACTCATAACGACCTTGATGCCGCAGGTGCCGATGCAATTCACCGAATGAAATTCGGGGAGATCCTCTCAATTTTTTCATCTGTGGGAAAGTTTCCGCTCCTGCTTAACGCAATCGCAGATCTCCCGGGCAACGGTGACCTGATCAGCATCAGCGATCTTGGCTTCCCGCGGGGTGCCGACAGATTGGTTAAAAAACTGAAGAATAACAACTGGAAAATCGAATGGCGTGATCACCACCGATGGACTGATGAAGAGGTCGCAATTGTTGAAAAAAATGTTGACCTCCTTCATATCGACACGAATATGTGCGGGTGCGGGATCTGTGCGGCAGACCTGCAGCCGGAAAACCCGGTTGCAGGAGAAGTTGCGAGGGTGGTCTGTGACTATGACCTGTGGAAGAATGAGGACCCGAGGGCTGCCGTACTCGGGCAGGTCCTCCAGAGGCGGGAAAATCTTACCCATGTACGTGACTGTCTTAAAAACGGCGTCTTCTCCGATCCCCTGATCGAAAAAGAGTACGCGGATATCAGGCAGGAAATGGAAGAGATGATGGAGAAAAGCCGGCGGAAAACAGTCATAATGGGAAATAAATACAAAATTGCATTTTCCCCGCTTTTCGGCTACCCGAGTGAGACCGCAGCTTATCTTCGGAAAACCCTCAATTCAGACATTGAGGTAATAATTTCCCGGGGCGGCAGATTTTCCCTGCGGTCTGTCCCACCGATAAGTCACCTGATTACAAGGGAGTACCGGGGCGGAGGCCACCCGCATGCAGCCGGGGGTAACTTTGATTTTTCATGGAAAGACAGGGTCTTATTTTTATTATTCGGAAAAAACCATCATTTTGAAAAGTTTACGGAAATTGCCGAGTCATTCTGAAGGAGCCTGGAAAACAGCCGCCTTAACAATATTTTTCCAGTATTCGGGACATTGTCCACGGCAGTAGCCGCCGGTTGTAATGTGGTCTTTTTCCCAGTGTTGTAACGATATTTCCAGCCCGGAAATAGAGGGATCGATGAGAATCAGGTTATTTACAGGATATTCCTCTTTAAGGCTGATGACAAGGTCCAGCGCAGCACCTGGTACTGCAAGCGTTCTCTGGTGTTCAAGGAGCAGTTCAAGACCTTCCGGGGTGGGGTCCGATAAATAAAAGAGAATTTTTTTACCGCATAGCGCTTCAAGCTCCTCTTCAGTAACATGGTCACCGATAAGGACATGGCCATCAGCCCCGGAATCTCTCATTTCACGCATCATACGGCGGAACCAGAAAAAAATGTTTCTTGATGCTTCTTCCGGGTCTCCGTAGTACTCATCTATAATCCCCAGCTCTCCCGGGCCTGGCATTGCAACCCATAACGGGTCTGGTTTTTTAATGACCTCCTCGATATCAGTTTTGATCATGCCAGGATCAAGCCCTAATTCTCCGACAATTTTCCTGTTTTGTATTCCTGCGATGCATTCCAGGATGCGCTCCCCGTAGAACAGGCCACCGGCACAGGGGACACCGACTTCAGCTTCCCGCTGCCAGGTGAGAGAGCTCTGGAACCAGTAACGGACCAGGTCCCCACCAAGACCTGCCCTTGACCGAATCCAACTGACCAGTTCTTCCTTATCCTGGCTTTTATCTTGCTCTGATCCAAGAGAACGGGTCTGAAATATGATTTTTTTACTCATTGTATCATCTTATTTATATCATCACTTCAAGAAATAGTGTGATGATCAGGAAACCAATTCTGGTGACATGCGGACTCCCGTATACGAATGGTCCATGCCACCTCGGCCATCTTCGCACCTATGTTCCGGCGGATTTTTATGTCCGGTACCTCCGGAGAGCAGGTGAGGAGGTCGCATTCATCTGCGGGTCCGACAATCACGGAACACCTGTCGTAGTGAGTGCGGAAGAGGCCGGGGTTTCACCCCGGAGCCTTGCAGAAAAATATCATTTGCATTTTTTTGAAACCTTCCGGCGTGTTAATGTCATTTTTGATCATTTCGGCATGACTGATGACCCGGCGAATCACCAGCGTACCCGGTCAATAATGAAGACCCTGATCAATAATGGTCACATTTATTCAAAAGTCGTCCACCAGGCTTATTGTACAAACTGTAAGCGGTTTCTTCCGGACCGTTATGTTGAGGGGATTTGCCCTCACTGCAGCACCCCGGCACGGGGGGATGAATGTGACCAGGGATGCGGACGCCACCTGGAGCCCGGGGAAATAAAAGAGCCGACATGCACCGTGTGCGGGACCAGGGCTGAATTCCGGGACCAGGAACATTATTTCTTCAAGCTGAGCGAGTTCAAGGATTTTCTCCTTTCCTACCTTGATACTCTTAAAGGGACCTCCAATGCCCGTAATTACGCCCTTGGCTGGGTAACGGATGAGCTCCACGACTGGTGTGTCACACGTACACTTGACTGGGGGGTGAAATTCCCGGGTAGGGAGGACCTTGTGGTTTACGTCTGGGTTGATGCCCCGGTAGGATATATCTCGTTCACCGAAGAATGGGCGAAGAAACAGGGTAACGACTGGAAAGACTACTGGTGCGGCGATACACAGGTGACCCATTTCATCGGCGGGGACATCATCTACCACCACTGCATATTCTGGCCTGCGTTGCTCAAAGGAGCCGGGTATGGGATCCCCCATTCAATCGTGGCGAGTGGCATGGTGAAAGTGGATGACCATAAATTCTCGAAGTCGCGTGGTTATGTGGTCTGGACAAATGAGGATTACCTCGATAAAGGTCTTTCCCCGGACTATCTCCGTTATTATCTCCTTTCGTATACGAACCACACAAAAGAACTCAACTTCTCCTGGAAGGTATTCCAGGAACGGGTGAATAACGAACTGGTCAACACACTCGGGAATTTCATCTACCGGACACTTTATTTCGCCCACAAGGAGTACGGGGGCATTCCTGAAGGGGTTGCAGATACCAGGATAGCCGATGAGATTAATAAATGTCTCGCTGCTGTTGATTCGGCAATACGGGAATATGAATTTAAAAATGCTGTCGATGCAATGCTCGGGCTTGCTGCTTTCGGTAATAACTATATACAGACAAATGCCCCCTGGAAGTTGATAAAAAACGACCCGGGTGAAGCGCGAAAGGTAATAAGGAACTGCCTCCAGATCGTGAAAGCGCTGGCACTGGTCATAGAACCAGTCATGCCAGGTAAGGCTGGTGCTATCTGGGCCATGCTCGGATACCAGGACAACCTGGCAGATCACCAGGTCAGCGAATCGGTCATCGGGCTGACAGCGGGAAAACTGGAGCCCCCAAGGCCATTATTTGAAAAAATCGATGACACATTGTTAAAAGAGCTTGATTCACTTCTGGCTATGCGGGTCGAAGCCGCCGGAAAACCACAGGAAAAAATACCTGAAATAAGCATAGAAGATTTTTCTGCACTGGATATCAGGACAGGGACTATCATCTCGGCTGAGCCGGTCCCGAAATCAAGTAAACTTCTCAAACTGCAGGTTGATATCGGCACAGAGACACGCCAGATAGTGAGTGGGATTTCCCAGTTTTACAAGCCGGAGGAGCTAATTGGGAAAACGGTGGTTGTCCTTGCCAACTTAAAAACAGCAAAAATATTCGGAATTGAAAGCAGGGGGATGGTCCTTGCAGCAGGGGACCGTGCATCCCTCTTGAAACCGGAGACCCCTGTCGAAAAGGGAACAAAAATCAGGTAATTTCATTATTTCCCCTGGCTTTTATCTGACTTTTTTTTTTAATTGAAAAAAATTCATTAGACCTTTTTTTCAAGTGCCTTAAGCGCGTTTTCAATTGCCACTCTGGTATTTTCCGAGGTTTCACGTGTCAGCGAATGCTCTAACGCCCCCTTCGCAGCAGTCCCACCGGTTTTTCCAAGGGTTAAGGCGGCACTCCGTCGTACAAATTCATTTTCATCCCCAAGCCGGGCAATAAGTGCTTTTTCACAACTCCCATCCCCGGTTTCTCCAAGCGATTTTGCTGCCATGTACCGCACATGATCCTTTGGGTCATCAAGCGAAACGATCAGAAATGGAACGGCCTTTTTCGACCCGGTTATTCCAAGCGCCTCTGTAGCACGATATCTTACTTTCCAGTCCGGGTCATCCAGCAGAAGTACCAGGGAATCAACTGACGGCTCGCCTATTTCACCAAGCGATTTTGCGGCCTGATCCCGGACTTTTTTATCGGGGTCACGGAGAGCCATGATAAGGGGCTCTACCCCCTCCGAATCTTTTAATTTCCCAAGGAGGATTGATGCATACTGCCTGACCTGGGGGTCATTACCAGGCCGCGTACTTCTGGCAATCTCCTCCCTGGCGTTCTCAATATTTTGTTCATCGGTTTTTTTACCAAAATTATCTGTTTTCCCAGTCATATCTTTCCAATTCTCCAGGGTTACCAGTATTACTTCACTAATTTGGATAGGACAGGGTGATAAATTAAACGATTTCCGTTGTAATGGAAGCAGAGGATCTCCTGATTTCACGATAGTCCCGGATAGTCTTTTACCGACAATAGAACGGATAAAACGGAATTTCATTTAATAAAATTACCGGAAAATTGTGATTTGGGAGGGTTCAATCTTCACAAGATACACGAATTGTGTATAGCATCAGGAAGTTTATAACTTGAATGGAGTTGTAAAACAAGAATTTGTCATCAAATGTAATCTACCGCCTTAAAGCATAATCAGGTGGTATTCATGGATTGTTCAAGTTCAGGCATAACGGTTTGGCATTCTCAGTAAAAGAGCAGAATTACCCGGATGTCTTTTGAAATCCAACAAACACCGATCGTGTCGTAAGATGATCCCCGGCAAATGTTCAGGTCTTTACCTGCCAGCCCTGCCGGTAGGTATATCCAGAAACCTTACCAGGAGAGAAAAATTCTTCATTTATCCCGGGGGAGGTTAAACCATGATGAACCGGTCGATATTCCAGGAGGTCTATTGAAATAAACCAGAGGCGGTGGATCCATTATCGGACGGATAACATGGGCAGGAGGTGAAAAAACCCTTTCTGTTGCTCAATGAAACAGGATTGCCAGAAATAAAATTTTTAAAAAAACATTGGAATAAAAAAACATGAAAAAATATCGTATTTTCGTTTTAACAACTGGAGCACAGAGGGCATAAATTATTAGCCTGGATAACAATCGTTTTCCCGGGGTATACTATTACCGTTTCACAATAATACACAACATCGGTATCTCTATGAGCTATCTGGATGGTATACGAGCCTGGAAGGGCCATATTTTCCCAATATGCCGGAATTGTTCCAACATGGTAATGCCAGCGGCCATCATATATCCCCATACTCGGGTCATAGAAATTGGATCTCATGTTAATCCAGTCCCCCTCCGTGCCACGAATAATGAAACCCCCGAGAGAGGAACTTGAACTCCCAGGAATGGTTGTTGTCCCGATACCCTGTTCAGGCACTGGTGTAATCGTCGGGTAAGAGATCGGGAGTGTCGTTTGGTACGCAACATAGTTTGAAGGGCTGTATGAGTTTAATTTTCGAAAATATGGGGCACTTGCCTGAGGTTTAATAATGGTAAATGAAGACAGGTACGACTTGTATGGCGTTGCTTTTATTACATCAGTACTGCCGCTACCAGGTACCTTGCTAAAACTCACCTTTTGGGTAAACAACTGGTTACTCTTTCCAAAATCCACGGTTGTTGCGGAGACCGTACCAAGCAACATCGTGCAAATGAGGACAGTCAATATCGCAGTGACGAATGATTTTTCCATCCATCTCATTTCCATCATCTCCTTCTCCTGTTCTTTTAATTTTTTTTAAGTTTTTAGTAGTAATATTATTTTTCAGTGAATTATCCATCTGTTTGCGATAGAGTATTACGGATCATTCTTTTACAGCTGATCCCTCTGAATTTCTGTAATTAAGATGCATACGCTGACAGCATATATCTTTTTACAGAGATAGCGGAATTGATTGCAGCAGTGATCAAATAGTTTAAAGAAAATGTTTTTTATCAAGTTTGTAGATCATTTCCCTGCTGTTTTCCCTTTTGGCCGTTGTTCCTGCCTCATCCTTTGTAATCAATAAATCCACGAGGTCACCTTCCCTGGCATCAGGTACTAAATAAAACGGCAACCGCACAATAGAACCGTTCTTGTCACAAAGGGCCAGGACAACAATATTCTCCTCGATCCTGTCAACAACGGCTTTCATACCCGGTGTCCACAACTGATTAAGACAGCCATTATATTCTGTTTTTAACAGAATTGATCTTCCATGACGTCAGTACTGTCGCCCTCTGGGATAGTATCCCCCTCTGGAAATCAGGAATCTGGACCTTACGGAGGGGTGATGACGGGTACTGGATTGAAAGATCCGGCTCTATAACCGCCTCCTCGGTGATCCCGGTTGCCAGGATAAGCGTCCCCTTTGTACCTGTAGATATCATATTCCCCGTGCTTTCAGTTCCGGTTACCTGGATCATATCTTCTTTTTGCCAGGTACTCTCCGAACCCCACGACGAATACGACGAAGTCTGGTAATTCACGTTTGCCTGACCCTGTCGTACCGTAAGCTTCACAGTGTACGTTCCCGGCTTTGTGTAGGTATGAGCAGGGTTCATCCCTGAACCGAAGGCCCCGTCTCCGAAATCCCATGAGAATGATGTAATTTCAGGGCCTGAACTCGTGGAGAACTGTACCCGTAAAGGTGCCGGACCAGAGGTTGGTGTTCCTGCGAAATGTGCACCTGTCGTACCGAGAGAAATCATTGTCACCCGGTCACCACAGGTCCCCCCGAATAGACAAAGAGACTGGTTCTGGTCAAGACATGGGTCGTAACAACAGCCTGATGTTGTCGCTCCCGAAAATAACTGATTAAACTGCCCCGCGCTCACGGGTCCAGTCAAAAGACTGCAGGTTATAAAAAATACGACGAGCGCATGGATTTTCCGAATATGTTGCCCTGGCACAATTACACTCTTCCTACAACAAGATACGTCAGGCATCCGGTTTATAGAATTCCCTGAATGCATCTGCGGATATCTAAGATGAAAAAGGAATGGTGCAATACGGAATCCTAACGTTCAAGGGATTAATAAACCAGTAATATTCGTCAAACAATCATAAAATAAGAACGCCCAGGTCGGAATTCGAATCCGAGTCGTCTGCGTGACAGGCAGACATGATGGGCCGCTACACTACCTGGGCTTTTTTCGCACAAATTATCCCGCCTCCCGGAGTCGAACCGGGGACATCGCGGTAGCCGCGCAGTTGCCTCAATCGGCAAACCATACTACAGCCGCGCACTCTACCAGGCTGAGTTAAGGCGGGGTCTTGCGCTCATAATATAGGGGAAATATTTGTATTAAACGTATCGATATGAATAGCATTTATCCAGGACTTTTTTAGGATTCATTATATATCCGAAGTTGTCTAATAATTAATTATGACGAAACGAACGGCCCCTGCGGGGAATTGTCTTCTTTGTCGATAGCCATGCGAACAAAAAAATTGCTGTTTTTGATACCACTCTACGCGATGGTGAACAGACACCAGGTCTTTCATTCAAGTTTGATCAGAAACTCGAGATAGCCCGGCAGCTTTCCTCAATTGGTGTCCATACGATTGAGGCTGGGTTCCCTGCATCTTCAGATGCTGAACGAGAAACCGTAAAGGCCATTACAGGCCTGGGCCTTGACTCAAGGATATGCGGTCTCGCACGGTCAAAAAAAGAGGATGTTGATATCTGCCTCGATTGTGACGTGGACATTGTCCATGTTTTTATCCCGACATCAGAAGTCCAGCGTGCTCACACGATCCATAAAAGTGCTGAAGAAGTGCTGGATATAACCCAGGAGATTGTAGGTTACGTACGAGACCACAGTGACCTGTGCATGTTCTCTGCAATGGATGCAACAAGGACTGACTGGGACTATCTTGTCAAAGTCTTCCAGGTGGCTGCAGATGCAGGAGCAACGGTGATCAATGTCCCTGATACAGTCGGGGTGATCACGCCTTCTGCAATGAAAGTCCTTATCAGAAAAATTGCGACTGAAGTTGCGTGCCCGATTGACGTGCACTGCCACAATGATTTCGGCCTTGCCGTGGGGAATACTATTGCTGCGGTAGAATCCGGGGCATCACAGATCCAGGTTACGGTAAACGGCCTAGGTGAGCGTGCCGGTAATGCGGATCTTGCGCAGACCGTCATGGTCCTCGAAGCAATCTATGGTATTGGGACGGGCATCAAACTTGAGAAACTGGTAGAAACGTCCCGGCTGGTATCCCGCTATGGTGGGTTTGGCGTCCCGCCAACCCAGCCGGTGGTAGGGGATAATGCATTCTCGCATGAAAGTGGTATCCACTCCCATGGGGTGATTGCGTGCTCCGCTACGTTTGAACCGGGTATCATGACACCGGAAATGGTTGGACACCGCCGGAGGCTCACACTCGGTAAGCATGTGGGACGGCATGCCGTCAGGCAGATGCTGACCGATGCCCACCTGAACCCGAATGATCAGCAGCTGGATGAGATTGTTGAGCGGGTCAAGTTTATCTCGGCAAAAGGAAAGCGGGTAACCGATGGAGACCTCTACGAGATTGCAGGCACCGTAACGGGCTCGGTGAATGGAGATAAGCTGATTGAACTCGATGACCTTGCGATAATGACAGGGAATCATGCGATTCCTACTGCAAGTATCCGTGCAAAAGTGAAAGGTGTAGAGCACGTGTACTCGAGTGTCGGAAGCGGCCCTGTCGATGCCGCACTAAATGCAATCCTTGGTATTGTCCCGGCGCGAATAACCCTGAAGGAGTTCAATATCGAGGCAATTTCAGGAGGTTCTGATGCAATCGGCCATGTCACCATCGCTGTTGAAGACGAGCACGGACGCATTTTTGATGCGAGTGCCTCAGGTGATGACATCGTAATCGCTTCAGCGGAGGCGATGATCAACGCGATCAATCTCCTGCACCATGTGAAACAGTAGATCTTGAAACTGGGACCCAAAATCCCCGTTTACACTACTTTTCAGGAATGACTCTTAATATTCTGTATGCTCAGGCGGTTCTGCACGGTCTGAAACAGTCTGCAGCAAATTGTTCTGCGGTATGATGACGACGCTGGTTGGATGAAAAAAAGCGCTGAAAAGAATTTATTCCTCTATTCTTCAGGAAAAGTGGTGCAGGCAGTTATGCCGCAGACGGGGTGCCGGGACCTTCGATTGCCTGCTTAATCTGGGCCTGGAGCTGCTCGAATTTTCCCTGGAGCATTTTTTCCTGTTTTTCAAGTGACTTGATACGGAGATCAAGGGTCTCCTGTTTTTCAGTCAGGTTCTGGATAACATACTCCTTTTTTTTCTGCATCATCACGGTCCCGACACTCATGTATACATTGCCGTCCTCCGGGACATCGGCAAGCTCTTCAACTGCACGTTTCGCTTCCCGAAGCGCCATTTCATACTGTGTTTTCTGTGCCATGACATTCTGCATCTGCTGCTGGATCTGTTGCAGCATTGCGAGCTGGTTCTGGACTTTTGGTGAGATCTGGTTCATATTTTGCAACCACCACGGTTAGGTATAATTTCCTGCATTTCCTTAGCAACATTGATGAGCCGGAGCCACATGTTGATCGATGCCCTTAGTGCTCCAATATCCGATGCACTTACCGAGAGGACCAGTGTATCAGGGCCCTCAACCCAGCACCGTGCATAGGACCTCGTATTGACTTCCCCTGCCATTTCAGGAGCAACCGCCTGGTAGATGTGCATGATATCAGGTCCTGTGAAGCGGAACACCGCATTATGCTCCATGATGTTTCCAGGCATTGTTAAATTATTACGGGGTACCTGCAGTCCCGCACTGTATTCCGTAGGGTTTCAACCCAAGGAGGTACCGGCGGCGGCGGGTCCCATCAAATATCATGGTACCGCCCTTTTCCCGGCTCATTGCCACTCGTATATATGGTTTCATCACATCATAAACCGATTGGTCAGTGACAGAAACCTCGTTACTCATCGTACCGGTCCGATCTTCGATTGTGAGATTCGCAACAAGGTAATCAGCAACCGGCTCCCCTGATGAGAAGATCTGCATTCGTGTGCCTGCAGGTTCTGTAGATAGTATCAAAAAAGAAGTATCAATTGAATTCAGTTCATGGAGGCCCATTTTGCCGCGGGTAAAAAACGCGTACCCAAGTGCAAATGCAAGGTCTTTTGCTAGAGACCTAACTTCAGGTGCTGCTTTTCTAGAGGTCGTGACAACCGTCATCTGGCCTTCAGCTCTTTGATCGCCGCGCCTCTTTCTTTAAAGAGGATACGGTGACCGCAGTAGGGGCAGCGGACGTTTACGTCAATTTCCACCTTCTGCTTGCACCTTGCACACTTATATGAGCCTGCCAAAAGACCTCATGCCTCCTTCTGCAGTGAGCGCTCGGTTGTCCTGAGGGCCACACGGAGAATTGGGGTCTGCGGCTGGTATGCGCCACCTGCAAATTTGAACCCGCATTTGCGGCATTCCCAGATACCCGTACCTTTCCGGTGAACACCCATAACATCACATCGCGGGCAGCGGTGGTACGCTCTTGAGATTTTTTCCATCTCTGCGACTCTTTTACGAACAAATCTTCCGTACCTGCACCCAAACCGGCCTGCACTGCCAGTGACCCTTCCTTTCGCTTTCTGGTTTGCCTTGCTCATATAATATTCCCCAAATGTTTCGGTCTTCTATTATTTGTCATCTCGATTAATATACTTGATCAAGCACTTTCACTTCTGCTTCACCTTTGGTGAGGCGGTTTACCATATCGTAGAACTCCCCCTGGATACCTGCAGGTATGCGGAGGACACCAATCCATGAACCGTCTTTCTGCCATTCTTCTTTTTCCATCACTGAACCGCTATGAAGTTCCCCATATGCCCGGTGTGCGTAATCTGCCGGGATCCTGACCGCAATACGCAGTTCCTCAAACCTGATCGGCAGCAGAGGACGGAGTGCTTTGACCGTTTCCTTGACACTCTCGTCAAAATTTTTGAACGGGTCAATATTGACCCTTGCCTCTTCCATCGCCATTTCTATCCTGTGTGGCGGGTGAGGGTGCCCGGTCTGCGGGTTTACTGCGTTACGGCTGATAAAAGTAATCACCTGCTTCCTTTTTTCGGCAATCATGTGTCTGCGCTGATCGGCAGTGAGATGGATTTCTCCCTTTTCGATAATTTTTCTTGCGACGACGGGGAACTCGGTGGTATGAAAAACCTTCATCAGTGATTCGTCTGATGCCCGTTTCCCATGTGATGCATTTTCAAACACATTGAGGGCTGCAACCACATCTTCGAGCTCAATCTGTCCACCCTGCCTGAATATGACCGCCTCATCAGGGTCTACCAGGAGCTCAAACTTCTCGCCATGGCTTTCAAGTCGCGCTACCACTGCCTTGTCTAGTGGTATCATTCAATAGGCCTCCTATTTTTCGAATATCTCAACAAATGAAGCTACTTCTTCTTTACTCATCTTCCGGAATACCGGGTTACTTAGTTCAATTACGCCAATTTCGACGGTGTTGACATCAAACTTTCCTTCCGTTGCGTCACGGAGCGCTTTTAACCCCAGGATGATGGCATCTGAAACAGTCGCATCATAATTGTATTCTTCTTCGAAGAGTTTCATGGCAGCCGGTCGACCAATACCGATACCGGTCGCTTTGTATTCGAGGAGAGTCCCGCTTGGGTCAGTCTCGAAGAGCCTGCATTCACCATCGCTGATACCGGCAATTAACAATGCCGTACCATACGGCCTTGCACCCCCGAACTGTGTATATGTCTGCATATGGTCGCAGAGTTTCTTGGAAAGCGCCTCAACATCGATCTGTTCGTCGTACGTTACCCGGTTAATCTGGGACTCTATTCGTGCACGGTCGACCAGAGACCTTGCATCCCCGACAAGGCCCGATGAAGCTACGCCGATATGCTCATCGATTTTAAAGATTTTCTCGATTGAAGACGCTTCAAGCAGCCGGGAGCTATTGTTCCTCACAGAAACAGATATTGAGGAGATGTAATGCAACCACAGTATCAGATGGGTTATGACCGTGCGATCACTGTATTCAGCC